>JAJZUR010000012.1 GCA_021848375.1 Pseudomonadota bacterium
CGATCTTTGCGTAGGCTTTGAGCCCAACCTCGTAAGGGGCTTTTAGATCATTCTCTAATCTAGAGAATAACTTGTGTAATCTATCATTATTGTAATATGCATCGGCGGTATTTTTACGTGTAGCCTCTCTAAAATCAACTTTATCTTTTTCAATCTGATATAGAAGATAGGACATAATGGTGTCTTTATGATGCTGATTGTCATTAATTGCACAAATATCGGTTACGAGATTGTGTATAATTGAGTAAAGTTCTGTTTCATACTTTTTATAATCACGCGAGTTCAAGCTTTTTATCTCAGGCGTTTTTTCTGACAAATTATGCCACGCTTCACGCGCTTTAGAAATTAAATTTTTAATTTTTATGCGGTTATATGAAGCTTTATGAATTCTGACATTTAATTCGGCCAATAAACGCTTGCCTTCTGGTATTGGGTTAATCGCCATTTCGTTGCTCCTTTTAATAAATTCGTATCATTTAAATTATTATAGACACTATACTACTATAAGTCATCTTTCTGTAAATATAGCCAGTAATTATAAACACAGGGAATATTGACACTAAAAGTTGAAAGCGATACCATCCCCCGAGTTCAGCAAGCAGAGAGAGCAACATGGTTTCCCTAAGATTAAATACAACGACCCAGCTGGGAAATTGTTCATAATATGACCGAAAAAATCGCTTTCGTATTTCCCGGGCAAGGATCACAATCGGTTGGCATGTTGCAAAACCTCGCAGCGTCTCATTCCATCGTCCAACAAACCTTCCAGGAAGCTTCCGATGCATTGGGGTATGACTTGTGGGATCTCATACAGAATGGACCAGAAGCAAAACTGAATCAAACCGAATATACCCAACCGGCTTTATTGGCAGCAGGTGTTGCGGTATGGCGGGTATGGGAGCTTGAAAGAGAAGAGCGGCCCAACATACTTGCTGGGCATAGTCTGGGTGAATATACGGCACTGGTCTCAGCAAAAGCTCTAAACTTGCGAGATGCAGCGACTTTGGTAGCCCTGCGGGGCAGGTTAATGCAAGAGGCCGTTCCTGAAGGTATTGGCGCTATGGCGGCTATTTTGGGTTTGGACGATGCAGTGATTGAGGCCTTGTGTAAGGCTGAGGCCATTAATGGCGAAGTGGTTGCGCCAGCCAATTATAATTCTCCTGGTCAAGTCGTCATTTCAGGCCATAAAACAGCCGTGGAGCGCGTAATGGCTGCGGCTAAAGCAAGCGGCGCTAAACGGGCGATTGCTTTAGCGGTGAGCGTTCCTTCACATTGCTTATTAATGAAGCCAGCGGCCTTACAACTTAAAATCGCTTTAGACGAAATTCCATTTAAATGCCCAATTATTCCTGTTATACATAATGTTGATGTGTCTCAGCACTCCTCGGTACAAGCGATCCGACAAGCTTTGGTTGAACAACTTTATCAACCCGTACGTTGGGTGGAAACGATTCGCTTAATGGCACAAAAAGGTGTGACCACTGTGTTAGAATGTGGTCCAGGTGTTGTATTATCTGGGTTGAACAGACGTATTGTTGCGACCTTGCAATGTGAATCGATTTCGAGCGGGGAGGCCTTATGTCGTTGACCGAAAGGGTTGTCTTAGTCACTGGTGCCAGTCGGGGCATTGGGCGGGCGATTGCCTTGCAATTGGGCAAAGAGAAGCACTTGACTGTTATTGGAACTGCAACCACTGAAAAGGGGGCTGAAAATATCTCCCAATATTTGAAAGAAGCCGGAATCAGAGGGTATGGTATTGTGCTCGATATTGGATCGGCGGATAGTATAGAAAGCGCGTTATCGCAGTTAGAGGCAACGGTTGGCTTGCCGGGGATCTTGATCAATAACGCGGGCATTACTTCAGATAACCTGTTGTTAAGGATGTCGTTTGAAGAATGGTCAAAAGTCATTAATACCAATTTAAATGGAACCTATCGTTTAATTCATGGATGTATTCGTTCGATGGTGAAACAACGTTTTGGTCGAATTGTGAATATTAGTTCGGTCGTCGGTGTCACCGGAAATCCGGGGCAGGCGAATTATGCGGCGTCAAAAGCCGGCGTGATAGGTTTAACAAAGTCAATTGCGCGCGAGTTGGGTTCTCGTGGTATAACGGCCAATGTTATTGCGCCGGGTTTTATCGAAACGGATATGACGCACGTGCTATCAAAAGAGCAGCATGCGAAATTACTAGAACAAATTCCAATTAATCGTATGGGGCAGCCTAAAGAAATTGCTTATGCAGTGGCTTTTTTAGTGTCGCCTGAAGCGTCCTATATTACGGGTGAAACATTACATGTCAATGGTGGCATGTATATGTGTTAAGGTTCAATTTTTTTTAATGTTAATTTTTAAGGAGTTTTGAATGGATAAAATTGAAGCACGCGTTAAAAAAATTATCGCGGAACAATTAGGGGTAGAAGAAGCTAAAGTTGTCCCTGAAGCATCTTTTGTTGAAGATCTGGGCGCCGATTCACTCGATACGGTTGAGTTGGTTATGGCATTAGAAGAGCATTTTGAAACTGAAATTCCAGATGAAGATGCGCAGAAAATTTTAACCGTGAAAGATGCGATTGATTATGTGAGCGCGAAAAGCGTTGCAGCAAGCGAATAATCATTTGCAATGAAATGAGGGGGAAGGTGTGTGTCTAAGCGACGAGTGGTAATAACAGGATTAGGCATTATCTCGCCTGTGGGCAATCAGGTTGAAATCGCCTGGGGATCACTTTTAGCCGGTAAAAGTGGAATTCGGTTGATTCAGGAGTTTGATACCACCGATTTCACTACAAAATTTGCGGGAAAAGTGCGTGACTTTGACGTATCATCTTTTTTGTCGCCAAAAGAAGCTAAAAAATGCGATCTTTTTGTGCAATATGGGATTGCAGCGGCGGCAGAAGCCGTACATCACTCTGGTTTAGCTTTATTTGATCGCTTAGATAAAGATCGTGCAGGTGTTTCAATTGGATCAGGCATTGGAGGCCTTGGTACGATCGAAATGAATGATAAAACGCTACTCGCTTCCGGGCCGAGACGCATCTCTCCTTTTTTTATTCCGGCTGCCATTATTAATATGGCCGCTGGACATGTCTCTATTCAGCATGGATTTCGTGGTCCGAATTTAGCCTCTGCAACGGCTTGTACAACCGGTGCTCATAGCATTGGACTTGCGGCTCGTTGTATTGCTTATAACGATGCCGATGTCATGATTGCTGGGGGTACGGAATGTGCTAGCACACCGCTTGGGTTGGGTGGATTTGCTGCGATGCGCGCCCTTTCTACCCGTAATGATGCGCCAGCGGAGGCCAGTCGTCCTTGGGATAAAGATCGGGATGGTTTTGTACTGGGAGACGGCGCTGGTGTGCTGGTGTTAGAAGAATACGAACATGCGAAAAAACGGGGAGCCAATATTTTGGCCGAATTGGTGGGTTTTGGTATGAGCGGAGATGCCTTTCATATAACCCGCCCTTCAGAAGGTGGTGAGGGTATGGCAAAAGCAATGGAAAATGCATTGAAAGATGCCCGCTTAAATCCAGAAGAAGTAGATTATATTAACGCACATGCAACTTCTACTGATGCAGGAGATCGAGAAGAAACGTTAGCCATCAAGCGTGTATTAAGGGATGCGGCAAAGAAGGTTGCTATCAGTTCTACGAAATCCATGACAGGACATTTGTTAGGCGGAGCGGGCGCCATTGAGGCCATTTTTAGTGTGTTGGCCATTCGAGATCAGACGGCGCCGCCAACGATTAATTTACATCATCCAGATGAAGGATGTGATCTGGATTATATTCCGAATATTGCACGAAAAATGCGAATCAGGACAGTTGTGTCTAATTCTTTTGGTTTTGGCGGAACGAATGGGACACTTGTCTTTAAACAATTATGATCAAGCGTTTGCTGCAGCTTATCGTGTTTATTTCCCTTCTTTTAGGGATTAGCGGCATCATTTTAGGATTATCCTTCGTTCAATTTCTACACACTCCTTTAACCGTTACAGAAAATGGTACCGTGTTTATCATTGCACCCCGCACCTCGCAACAAAGAATTGCCACTCAGTTGAAAGAAGCTAACATTTTGCAACATCCTATCTGGTTTTTATTCTGTATTGCCTTTGAGGGGGCTTGGAATAAACTGAAAGCCGGCGAATATTTGATAGAACCTGGTAGTCTGCCAGCAGAACTAGTGCAAAAATTGCAAGACGGTAAGGTGATTCAACATGCTTTTACGATTGTGCCAGGTTGGACTTTTACACAATTGAGACAAGAAATGAATCAATCCCCCTTTTTACAACACACCCTAATGGATGCTACGGATGCTGACATTATGATCAAATTGGGGCAACCGGGCGTTCATCCTGAAGGTCAATTTTTACCAGAGACCTATTATTTTCCCTTAGGCACCACAGATATTGCTTTTTTACAGCGCGCAAACCATCAATTGCAAGAGAAATTAACCGCCCTTTGGCAAGCGCCGCGAACTCTGGATGCATTTCCTTTAAAATCGCCGTATGAAGCGCTGATTCTTGCCTCTATTATCGAAAAAGAAACAGCGGTATCAACTGAATATATGGATATTGCAGGGGTATATATTCGTAGGTTGCTTAAAGATATGCCGCTTCAAGCTGATCCAACTGTGATTTATGGCGTTGGTAAAAATTATGTTGGGCGTTTAACGGCGTCCATGTTGTTAGAGCCAAATCCTTATAATACCTATCAAAAATTAGGACTGCCGCCAACACCAATTGCTCTGCCCAGTCAAAAAGCATTAGAGGCTGCATTACATCCAAGACCTGGAGATACACTGTATTTTGTCGCCAACCCAGCAGGGAATGGACATGTGTTTTCTAAGACTTTAGATGAACACAATAAAGCCGTGGCAGAATATCGTAAAGCGCAAGCAGGGCTAAACTAATATGTTTATCAGTTTTGAAGGCATTGAAGGCGTTGGGAAAACCACCCATGTGAAATTTATGGCCGAAATGTTACAGCAAGCGGGGATCACAGTTTTAGTGACCCGCGAGCCGGGTGGTACGCCGATGGGAGAAGAAATTCGCAATATTTTGCTGGTGCACCGTCACGAACGAGTTGTTCCTATGACTGAATTGTTATTGATGTTTGCAGCACGCGCTCAACATGTGGATACCGTGATTCGTCCCGCGTTAGATAGAAACCAATGGGTTTTATGTGATCGTTTTGTTGATGCAAGCTATGCGTATCAGGGGGGTGGACGAGGGGTTCGTATGGAAACCATCGCGGATCTAGAAACTTTAGTTTTAGGTGATTTTAAACCTGATCTCACGTTGGTTTTTGATGCGCCTGCTATGATGGGTTTACAGCGTGCGAAGGGCAGAAGTTCACATCAAGATCGATTTGAGCAAGAAAAGATGGATTTTTTTGAACGCGTGAGAGAAGTGTATTTAACTCGCGCTAAAAGTGATCCTAAACGCTGTCGTATTATCGATGCCAGTCGTGCATTAATCGATGTTCAAAAAGATGTAAGCAGCATTATTCATGAATTGATTGATGGACAAAAATAGTGGAATTACGTTGGCCGGAAAATGGTGCAGTATTATTGATAGCAAGTGAAGGCGCTCCTGCGTATCAACACGCAAAAAAAATATTATCTGATAAATCACCGAGAAGTTCAGCTTTATTTGATTCCCGTACTCATCCAGATTTTTATCATCTTCACCCTGAAAAAGATTCGCGCTGGATTAAAATTGATCAAGTTAGGGAATTAATAGAATGGTCTCAAGGTAGACCTCAAATATCAGCTAAGAAAGTTGCTATCGTTTCACCCGCGCATGCAATGAATTTACAAGCAGCAAATGCTTTATTAAAAACCTTAGAAGAATCGTCACAGGAGACTTTATTTATATTGATAACAGATAAGCCTTCTTTTATTGCAGAAACCATACGAAGTCGTTGCTTTTGGATAAGAACAAAAGAGATAATACAAGAGAGCCTTGCTGAAGTTATTTCGAATGATTTGAAAGATAAAATTAAAAAAGATCTGAATACCCTAAAAGCAAAAAAGACCAATGCAATTGCTGTTGCAATGGCGTGGATAAAAGAAGATCCTAAAGAATTGTTGAACCAACTCTTTTTAGTTATCAATGACGAGGTTAAGAAATCCGCAGCAGACAATGCGCTTTCGAAAAATCCACGGCCATGGCATTTTTTGGATAATGTCATTCAAGCAAAACGTTCATTAGAAGAGCCAAATTCTCCAAATGTGCAATTATTACTGGAATCTTTATTGATTGAATACGATCTATAATTAAAAGAAGAGAATATCAAGCGGGAGAATGACCTATGGACGATGTTGTCAAAAAACCCCAGGTTTTAGCCATAACCATCAAAGATAAAGTGGTTCTACAAGCAACTTATATGTCCTTTTTAAAAGAGGGGGGGCTTTTTATACCCACTAACAGACCTATCGCATTAGGTGAGGAAGTTTCTATGCAGTTGACTTTGATTGATGAAACTGAGAAATTATCCGTCACCGGAACCGTGGTTTGGATAACCCCGAAAGGTGCCCAAGGAAACCGAGCGCCTGGGTTTGGGGTGCAATTTAGTGGAGAAGAGGGTGAGCGGATCCGTAATAAAATTGAAGTTTATCTTGCTGCAACGTTGAAAGCGGATAATCCCACCCATACGATGTAGTTTTGGAATAAAAATGCTAGTAGATTCCCATTGTCATTTACATATGATTGATTACGACGCGCTTGGTTTAAGTCGGGAGCAAGTCATTCAAGCTGCGTTAGAAAATGATATTGAACATATGCTGTGCGTGGGGACAGATCTTAATGATCTCGATGATATTTTACCCATTGCCGAATCTCACCCAGCAATATCAGCTTCAGTTGGATTGCATCCGAATGAAATGGTAGAAAATGAACCTGGGGTAGATCATTTAATAACGCTTGCAAAACATCCCAAAATCGTCGCGATAGGGGAAACAGGTTTGGATTATTATCGAACCGATAGAGATAACGCTTGGCAAAAAGAACGCTTTATTCATCACATTGAGGTCGCGAAGAGAATTCGAAAACCGTTGATTATCCATACTCGGCAAGCACGACAAGACACCCTTGAAATATTACGATCGGAAAAGGCTAACGACGTTGGCGGGGTAATACATTGTTTTACTGAGGATTGGCAGACGGCCAAAGGTGCACTGGATCTTGGCTTTTATATTTCGTTCTCTGGCATTGTGACTTTTAAAAATGCCCTCGACATTCAAGAGGTTGCGAAAAGGATGCCAATGGATCGCATGCTTGTTGAAACCGATGCGCCGTTTTTGGCGCCGGTTCCTTATCGTGGAAAAATTAATCAGCCAACTTATGTAAAAGAGGTTGCCAATTATATTGCTCATTTGCGTGAAATACCTTTTAAAGAGCTTGCCGAAACTACCACGCAAAATTATTATCAATTATTTAAAAAGTCGACCTAAAACGAATTAGATAATTCCATCCACAATTATGAAAGAGATTTACCTATCAAAAAAACAGCTATACTAGTATGAAATACAAGAATTTGTCACAATGTCGATATCGAATTTGGTGGGAGCGGGGTTATGGCGTTAACTTTATTGTCTGAGGCATTTTTGCCGAATGGGTCGATAGGCACACAATATACTTGTCAAGGTGAGGATATTTCACCCGAGCTTCATTGGTCTCACGTTCCAAAAGGTGCACGCAGTTTGGCATTGATTGTAGATGATCCTGATGCGCCCGATCCAGCAGCACCCAAAATGACCTATGTACATTGGATTTTATATAACATTCCGGTTAGTTCTAATGCATTACCCGAGGCTATCACTGAAAAACAACTTCCTGCTGGAACGTTGGAAGGCAAAAATGATTGGCATAAAACCGGTTATGGAGGGCCTTGTCCGCCGATTGGCCGTCATCGATACTTTTTTAAATTATATGCCTTGGATATGGTATTACCGGATTTGAAACAACCGACCAAAGCGGAATTGGAAGCCGCGATGAAAGGGCATATCTTGGAGAAAACAGAGTTGATAGGGACTTATCAAAAGACATCTATCAAGTGATTTCGTTGTTGTCTTAATCTTAAAAAAAAAGGAGAGTAATATGAAGAACGTTGCGTTGTACCTTTCGGGGCTGATATTCTTGGTTATGTCTATTGCCCAATTCTTGCGGTATAAATTAGATATAACTGTGATTATTGGCAACAACCACCATATTCCGGTAGAATTATCGTTGGTGGCATCTGTGGTTGCTTTGATATTGGCGCTTTGGATGTTTATTGCAGCTATAACGAAAAATCGCTAGTTTTGAAAATTTTGTCTTTTGATTTAGAGCTTAATCAGGCTCCAACTGGTGCAAAAATCATTGAGATTGGAGCATGTGTTGGTGATATTTTAACGGGTGAAATTCTTGAAAGTTATTCAGCTTTTGTGAATCCCGAAGAAAAACTGGTCGATCATATTATTCTGCTCACGAGTATTACTCAACAACAAGTAGATGCGGCGGGTACTTTACTTGCGGCATATCAAGGCATGGAAGCCTTAGCGGCTCGGCATGCGTGTCAACGGATGCCAATTGTATGGGGCGGGGGTGATGGTGCGACTTTAAGGAAAGAATTACCTCCTGAAACTCCTTGGTCTTTTGGGCGGCGCGAATTAGATGTTAAAGCGGTATTTCAAGCCTACGAAATGGCGGTTGGAGAGAAAGTGCAAGCTGGTTTAGCGAAAGCCATGACTCGCTTAGGACTCGCCTTTAAAGGGAGAAAACACCGGGCGATTGATGATGCGAATAATACTTTTTTGATTTACTGCGCATTACTTGACAAATTTAATCCAAAGCGCAATGCAAACACTTAGCATTTTAGAATTCACTATTTTCATTTTGATTATCTCTATTCCCATTGGGATTTTTGGGATATTAGTAGGGTTAGGGGGCGGTATTTTCATGATACCAATCTTAACCTTTTTTGGGGTAGATATTCATTACGCAATGGGAGGATCACTCATTTCCATTATTACACTTTCACTGGGCGCTTCTATCACCAAAAGCAGTCAACAATATACCAATATCAAAGTGGGCGTTTTTTTAGAAACGGGCGCTGCAATTGGAGCAGTGGTGGGCGCTTTTTTATTAACCCAATTACCAGTAAATTGGATTGCGCTGTTATTTGGGCTTATATTATTGTTGTCAGCTTATTTATCGATGCGGCGAAATAAGCTGGAAGAAGCTGCTGCAGCTGAACATGCTCAATTGAAAGGTATAGAGCTTGGAAAAATTACTAAGGTCAAATTATTTCAGAGTTGGTTGATTATTGCTACCGCGGGCGTTTTATCAGGGGTATTTGGGATTGGCTCGGGCACTGTTAAAGTGATTGCGATGGATCAAGTTTTACGTTTACCTTATAAAATTTCGACGGCAACCAGTAATTTTATGATAGGGATGACGGCGGCAGCGAGTATCGGGGTCTATTTTGCAAATGATTATTTTAATTTTACCGTTACTTTTCCAGTGGTTGTGGGTATTTTTATTGGCACATTGATCGGCTCAAAGATGTTACATACCGCAAAAACGCGACAACTCCGATGGCTATTGGTTGGCGTGTTAGTGTTGTTGGGATTCAAAATGTTGCATCGTGGAATGACGGGTATTTTATCATGATAACACATTTAAAAATGCTATTAAAACACATTGGGTTTTATGGCCTTGTCTTAGCAATTGCACTGATGGTTATTGGTGGGACATTCAATTTATATGCCGTTGGAAGAGAACCTTTGTACAGTGTTGCGACCTTCTCTAAACAACATTTTGAAACACCTGCCTTAAAAATCATTGGATGTGGGGTTGGATTAATTTTGTTATTACAATTTATTCGGGTTTTTTTGGTTAGCGCTATTTTTATTGCTAAAAAAGACTACATCATGGGTGGACTCAGTGGATTTATTTTTTTAGTGCTTACCTACTCTTTCGTCTATGATTACTTTTAAGTTGCTATGCTTTCCAAGTCATGCAGAAACTCTTGCTCTTGATCCATGATTTTCATAAACTAAGTACTGAGAAAGTAATAGGTCTTAGCAGGGGTATTTATGGCAAGGCAAATCATTCAGGATTTGTTAGCAAAGGCCGCGATTAGCATTAATGGCCCTAATCCGTGGGACATATCGATAAAAAATGATCAGCTTTTCAAACGAGTGTTGGTGGACACCGATATGGCGCTAGGCGAGTCTTATATGGATAACTGGTGGGATTGCGTGGATCTCGATCAGTTTTTTTATCGAATTTTTTCAGCCAATCTTGAACATAAAATACTCTTGCATCCTAAATTTTGGCGCAATACACTCATTCAAAGCACCTATGTAATTTTGCGGCGTTTTTTTAATTATCAGACAAAGCATAAAGCAAAAATAGTGGGTGAATCTCATTATGACATTGGTAATGATTTATATCAAAGCATGTTAGATAAAAGATTAGTTTATACATCCGCATATTGGGAAGGGGCAAATAGTTTAGATGAAGCACAAGAAAAAAAATTAGAACTTACGTGTCAGAAGTTATATTTAAAGCCGGGTATGACCCTGTTAGATATCGGATGTGGTTGGGGCAGTTTTGCCAAATACGCTGCTGAAAAGTATGGCGTATCTGTGGTTGGGATCACTATCTCAAAAGAACAAATGGAGCTTGGACAAGATCTTTGTCGCGGCTTACCGATTGAATTCCGCTTAATGGATTACCGTGATCTATTAAAAGAAAATTTACAATTTGATAGAATTGTTAGTCTAGGCATGTTTGAGCATGTCGGTTATAAGAACTATTCACTCTATATGAAAACAGTGGCTCACTGCTTAAAAAGCAATGGCTTATTTTTATTGCATAGTATTGGGACGAATCGTTCCACTAGTGTAACCAGTCGCTGGATCAATACTTATATTTTCCCGAATGGCCAATTACCCTCGATTGCCCAATTAGGAGCAGCCTTGGAAGGGGTTTTTGTAATGGAAGATTGGCATAATTTCGGCGTTGATTATGATAAAACCTTGATGGCGTGGCATCGAAATTTTAATAGCAACTGGGATAAATTAAAACACAAATACAGCGAACGTTTTAGGCGCATGTGGAATTATTATTTACTTTCCAGTGCCGCCGGATTTCGAGCGCGTCACGCGCAGCTCTGGCAACTGGTTTTATCTAAGAATGGTTTAGCGAATGGATATCGCCGGGTTTAATCTTATCCCCAGTTTCTAATTTTGAATTTTCCAGTGTGCACGCGTATCTCGCACGTCTCTACAAGCACGTCCATGAACTTTTTCTTGTTGTCCATCAATCGTTACCGTGTTGACGTAGTCTCTGCAGACCATATTTTGATTCGGTAATTCTTGTGTTCGCGTTACTTGAAATTGACCCGAGTGATTATTATTGGGATTTCTCCAGGTGCTTACTTGATTATCTGGCGCTCGTTCTAGGGTACTTTGCATCGTTTGTTGCGCCAATTCTTTATCACGTTCATCCATTTGATGTCCAATGGTGCCGCCGAGATAAGAACCTGCTAGTGCACCCAGGGCAACGCCCACTAATTGACCTTTACCTTTGCCAAATTGAGCTCCGGCTAATGCGCCCGCAGCACCACCGATTAACTGACCACCTGTTTGTTTTGGTCCAGCGCCGGCGCAGCCCGTTAAGGTAGCTATCAATAATAGGGATCCGATCATTTTCTTATGTTGTAGCATATTAACTCCTCAATTTTTACTTTGGTAAGGCGACAGAAAAAATAATCGTATTACGCTTTTAATAAAAAGTCAATGGGCTTGCTTGAATGAATGGTATGAGTAAATAAAACTATATAAAAAATCAGCTTTAATGCAAAATAGATGCGCTATCACTATGGATTACTTCTATCTGGATCGTCGTATGCAAGATATTAAATTTGTCTTTAAGGATTTTAATTGCCATATCTAAGAGTGGGTGCTTATCTCGGGTGGCATGATTAATCACCAAATGAGCAGTCACGCTTATTTTACCATTCGTTAGCGCCCAGACATGCAAATCATGCACTTCCAAGACGCCTGGCAGGCTGAGTAATGCGTCATTGATCTCAGATAATTCAATGCCTTCCGGTACCCCCTCCAGTAAAATATTAATGCTTTCTTTTAAGAGAACCCAGGCGCGCGGCAAAATCCAAAGTGCAATAATAATAGCCATCAGTGAATCTAAATGCTGCCAGTGGGTTATTTGGATCAATAGAGCCGTTAAAATTACGCCCATGGAACTTAATAGATCCGCTTGTGCATCAATGTAGGCGCTTTTTATATTTAAACTTTCCTTACTTCCGGAATGCAGTAAGCGAGTACTGATAAAATTAATGACGACACCAGCGCTGGCTACCCATAACATGCTATGAGTATGAATTTTATGTTCTTTTAAAAACAGAGGGGAAAAATAAAAGCGTTCAATGGCCTCATAAAAGATAAAGCAAGCAACGAGGAAAAGCACGGTCGCATTAAATGCAGCAGCTAAGATTTCGAGGCGATAATAACCAAAAGTACGTTTTTTGTCGGCTTCTTTTCTGCCAAGGCGCATGGCCGTAATAGAAATAATCAGGGCCGAAGCATCGGTAAAAAGATGTGCGGCATCGGATAATAAAGCAAGACTGTTACTGATAATGCTCCCAATGATTTCAACCACAATAAAAGTTGTGGTTAACGAAAGCGCAATCCATAAGTATTTTTCATTATTGACATGCTTGGCGAGATGTTGGTGCGCATTCATTTAGTTAAGCGTACTGATTGCTTTCATTACTTGATCAACATGACCTTCTACTTTGACAGGGGACCAAACCTTGGCAATCTTACCCGTTTTATCTATCAAAAAAGTGGAACGGATGGTTTTATTGTCTGCTAGAACTTCGTAAGCTTGATGGACGATTAAATTCTGATCACTTAACAGACTAAAATTAAGATCATATTTATCAATAAATTTCGCATGGCTGCTTTCGCTGTCTTTAGAGATACCATACACCACGCAATCGCTTGCCGTTAAGCGGGCTAAGGTATCGCGAAAATCACAGGCTTCTTGAGTACACCCCGGGGTATTGTCTTTAGGATAAAAATATAATATAACTAACTTACCTTTGTGCGCCGCGAGCGAGTGTTTTTTTCCTTCTTCATCCGGCAACGCAAATTCAGGTGCTTTGCTTTGTTCCTTTAGCATTGTTGCCTCCTTAATAGTCGTTGGTTTTAAAAATTTACCCAAACCGCTATAATAAATTAAATATGCTATTGTTGCTATTGTTTTTCTGCAAGTCATGATAGGACACATAATGATAGATTTCGAACAAAGGGAAGGAGAAGTATTGTGTCATTAACGAATTCCACTATGCTGCCATTGAATACCTGTGCACCGATTTTTACCTTACTAAATACCATAGATGATAAATTATGGTCTTTGGATGAACTTCGCGGTAAACGAGGGACCGTGATAATGTTTATTTGTAACCATTGCCCGTTTGTGAAACACGTACAAAAAGATTTAGTTCGAATTGCAGAAGAATATCAGAGAAAGGGATTTACTTTTATCGCGATTAGCGCGAATGATGCTAGCAGTTATCCTGAAGATGCGCCCGATAAAATGAAAGCAGTTGCGATCAGATTAAAGTATCCGTTTCCATTTTTGTATGATGAAACTCAGGTTGTTGCGAGAGCTTATCATGCGGCGTGTACGCCGGATTTTTTCTTATTTGATCAAGATTTAAAATGTGTTTATCGAGGACAACTGGATGATTCACGACCGGGTAATGGCATTCCGGTCACTGGACGCGATCTTTGTAACGCGATGGATAATCTTTTAACCGGTAAACCGGTAGATCAAAACCAAAAACCAAGTCTTGGGTGCAATATAAAATGGAAAAATGCATAGAAAAAATATGATGAGTATTAATTCTGTTGCGCTAGATTTTCAGCCAAAGAAGTAATGTTAACCCTAGTTCTGCCGAGTTTGGTGATGGTGAGACGTTTTTTGTGTTGCCAAGAAAGCCAGGAAGTTCTTTCATATCCATTCGGATCTCGTGCATAGCGATAGAATTCTTCTAATATGGCTAAGCGTTCTTTGTATTGCGCTGCTCGCCAATGTTCGTCTGGGTTTGTTTCTAAAAGATTTTCGCCATTCATCTCTTCCTGGCGGTTGAGAATATCTTTTAGACTAACGTGTTTTGCATTACGAATCATATCATAGAGAGCAAGAAAGGTCGTTGTTCGCCCCTGTCCATCATGGCAATGAAAATGCAGCCAAGTATTGGCGGGAAGCATTTTTACAAATTTTACAAAACGATCCAGCTGAATATCATCAGGTCCTGTTTCATCGAGGACGTAAAATCGGATGGTTTTATAGCCTGCATTGATGACAAAATTTTGTTCAGTTGTGGCGCTTCGATTAAAAGGAATATGTTGCGGGAAAAAAATCCCTGGTTCTTCATTTTTTTCACTTATATAAGCGGTAATGGAGTCTTTGCCATTTAAACACGCACGCTGATTTAAACAATTCAGTAGATTTTTTTCAATGTTAATCACCTCTTTGGGAGATTTTCCTTTATTCGCAGCATTATGTACGCCATACCAACTGATGGGTAACCCATCTAATAACCCATGAGATTCTTTTCGTAAATCCACAATTACAATGTTAGGGTGGTTAATGGCTTTTAAGAGAGCGGGGAAATTCGTTGCGCTAAATTGGGCGCTACCAGAAGCCCTTAATTCATGTAAGCCAGTCAAATGAGTTGGTGCTGCTGTCATGGTTCTAAAATTATAGGGAATGTAAGGGTTATCTTTAAAATCTAAAATTAAGATAGGGTAGAGCGGCGTATGGACTGCTGGAGATTCGTGTGCCTGTGCAATGGGAACCATCCAAGTTTGAATGGCGAATGTTGTTAGGAAAACCAACCATTTATATCGATTCCTGCCTGGCGTCAACTTTGTCTCCAGAATCAGTCAAAGAGATTGATCGTATGATCACTATAGGACAAAGAATGGGGGCTAGCTGTCGTTATTTTGAAATCTTAGCCAAACGCTATGGGGAATTTAGCTTTTGTCTTACAAAAATAGTAAGCTGACAACCTACAATATTAACGGCTACTTTAAATATTATTTGCCTTTTTGGAATGTAATTGATAATTTATTATGTAATATAATACGTAATATAACGTAACTTATTACGAAATGGATTATAGGAGCTAGATTATGGGTAGACCAGGCATTACTTATCAAGATGTAGAAAGGGCGGCGCTTCAATTAAAAGAAAAAGGGGTAAACCCAACCGTTGATGCAGTGCGTACATTGCTTGGCACGGGCAGTAAAAGTACCATTGCCCCAAATTTGCAGCGTTGGAAGGCAAGCCAAGGCGATAGTTTCGCTTCTCGAGGACTTCCATCCGATCCCGATTTAATGGCTTTTCTCAAAAAAATGTTTGGACAGCTTCAAACCGTATCGCAGTCTGTAGAAAATAGCGCTCCCGAATTGATTGCAGCCTATCGAGCCTTGGAATCGGAACGGCAACGCTTAAAAGCCGATATATCCATCTTAGAAAAACGATTAGCGCGATCCGATAAAGATCGGATGTTTTTAAAACAGGAAAGAGTTACTTTAAAAGAAGAGTTAAGAGCTTTACAGCAAGAGCTGAGAGAGAATTGCCATTGATAAGAATTCTCATATAGCCTATAATTTAAACTAGTCTAAAGCTAGTTTAAATAGGAGTGTATATGCAACTCATTGGGGCTTTTGAAGCGAAAACCCACTTTTCGGCGTTGCTGGAGAAAGTTGAAAGGGGAGAGCAAATTATCATTACTAAACACGGTAGGGCTGTTGCTCAGTTGCTGCCGATGGGAATTCATAAAACACAGGTACGTGAAGCCATTCAAAGTATTAAGGAATTTCAAAAAAGCCGTCAGTTAGACTTGGATTGGAAGATGCTGCGGGATGAGGGTAAAAAATAAATGGGTTTTATACTGGATGCCTCTATTGCGCTTTCGTGGTGTTTTTCTGATGAAAGTAGCGCTTTAAGTCATCAATTACTTGACCGTTTGGAAATAGAAAGTGCTTATGTACCTACTATTTGGCAATTAGAAGTCGGGAACATTCTTGTGTCGGCGGAACGGTGGAAACGAATCAGTTTTGCTGAGATTAATCAATTTATTGAAATATTGAGTAAATTAAATATTGAAATCGACAATGAAACAGATCTGAAAGCTTTCCATGAAATTTTGTCTTTGGCGTATGCTGAGGGACTTACAACATATGATGCTTCTTATTTAGAGCTTGGGATGCGAAAAGGTTTGCCCTTAGCCAGCAAAGATCTACAACTTTGTAAGGTAGCGGAACGTTTAGGGGTTCAGATATTACGTTGATGAGTAGCTAGCTTATTTGATAAATTAGATCCGTAGGTTTACTATAGCTGGTAACTGTTATTTAGAGCGGGTTTAAATTATTTTGAGGGCTCACCTATGATATGGGTTGTTGTTTCTAATACCAATCGCTGTCTGATTTTTCATTACGACAAAAAGATGCACCACTTAACCTTAGCCAAGGAGATGTTGCATCCCCCTTCTAAATTGAAGGGGGTTGATTTAATATCGGATGCTCAAGGCAGATACAAAACCAACGTGGGATCTGGTGGATCATTTTCTGCCCATGCTCATGAGAACCCTAGAGAAGTTGAATTTGAACAGTTTGCAAGAGAAGTGGGTAAAGAGCTGGATGAGGGTAGAAGGAATAACGCCTACGATAATATTATTTTAATTACGTCCCCTCACATGAGCGGGCTTATCCATAAACACCTAAACCCGCATGTGAAAGCCTTTATGCTGCCGGATATTCATAAGGATTACAGCCATTTAACTGGCAACGAGTTAATCACCGTGGTTAAGGAAGAACTTCGGGGTTTTTAATGAAGCCGTTTATTTAGAAAGAGAATGGATAACGTGAAGCACAACGCCCCAGATCCGAAAATCAATTTCTTCGGTAATTTCAATGGGTTGATAACGAGGATTTTCTGGCATTAAGCGCAGCCGGTTTTGGGCTAACTCTAGTCGTTTTACCGTAAGATCGCCGTTGACAACTGCAATAATAATTTTTCCATGGGTTGGCTTAATAGAGCGATCGACAATTAAAATATCGTTTTCATGAATACCTGCATTGATCATGGAATCCCCCTCAGCGCGAACGAAAAAAGTAGCAGTGGGGTGCTCAATTAAATGTTGATTGAGATCTAAATGACGATCGATATAATCATCGACCGGAAACGGGGCGCCGGCTGCAACGCGAGTGGCATACAGCGGCATAGCCTGTCTGGGGGAGGGCATTGGTTTACTGGGGTAAGGGAATACATTGTTAAAGGGCTTAATTGCGAGATGCGTTTCTGCTAGCCCGTGGGCAGAAAGATTAAGCGAAGTTTTAGAGGCAACCAACGCTTCAATTTCAGGAAGTAAGCTAACAGGTATTCGAAGAGGGCAGGTCTTTTCACCATATTTGCCGGTGCCCTTTGGGCGTCCGGAGCCTACTCGATAGCCGCCGGCTTTAGATTTTTTGTTCATCTGTTGCAACTCCTACTTGATTAATGTACGATAATCAAATATAGTATGACTGAAGTAATCGTTAAATGCAAACTTTATGACTTAAGGAGAATAACATGGACACCCTCGCACAACCTAATCTGAATGATAGCCGCGATATGAAACAACCCACCATTACTATTCAGTTGCAATATCTACAAGATCGGGTAACAACACTTGAAGACCAACTTCAAAAAGCAATTGCTGTTGCTGTTAAAAAAGAAGCCTATGCCAATACGTTGGCGAGCGATTTAGAACATATCATTATTCAACTGAGCAGGTTGGAGATAGTGAAATCAAAGTAGAAAAGATTAAGAATGGGTTCTCTATCTCCCATTGCTTACTCAAACAGTCTTACTTTTAGATGCATTATTTCCTCTTTATCAATCCCCGTGCAAGCGGGGATTTTTATTTTTATATTCTTGCAGTTACACGTTTATTTTTGAATAAAAAATACAAATTTAATTTTTGAATAAAAACATGCATAGCGTGCATATGCACAACAGGTTATTGTCGATCGTTATTTAAAATAATTTCATTTTTTTTAAAAAATTTTTTAAATTGCGCGCATATGCACTGAATTTATTTTTACCATAAATATGAATTATTCCTGAAAAAATCATTTTTTTTATAGTAAACATGAAAAAGATCGGA
>JAJZUR010000013.1 GCA_021848375.1 Pseudomonadota bacterium
CCGGGCTTTATACCAGATTTTTGGATAAAACCCTTTGTGCTGCCATTAAATAATATATCAAGGGCTTCTTTTTGCCCGCTGGGTTCCACTGTAAAATAATACGGTTCATCATTTTCTCGCATAGATTAAGTATACAATATTTTGTTTGTTTGATAAGCTTTCATTATGCTTCATTTCGAAGGTCAGTAAGATGAAATTAGAAGAAAAACTTTTGGAACTCTGTCAGCAACAACAGTTAACATTAGCTTTAGCGGAATCCTGTACGGGGGGCTCTGTTGCTGCACGCTTAACGCAAATACCCGGCGCCTCCAAGTGTTTTGCTGGATCCCTTGTCTCTTATCAAGATCTGGTTAAAAGAGCCGTGCTTCTTGTTCCTGAAACTGTTTTAGCTACTTATGGTGCAGTGAGTCAGGAAACCACGACGGCAATGTTAAACGGCGCGCTATCGCTTTTTTCAGCCGATGTTGCTGCAGCTGTTACCGGCATTGCTGGCCCAACTGGCAGTACCAATCAAACACCGCTTGGAACGGTTTTTATAGCGCTCGGTGGCAAAGGTTTTCAACCAGAATCCTGGAAGTTACAGTTGCAGGGTACTCGATCACAAATTATTCACGACGCTGCCGAGCAAGTTCTTGTAAAGTTATTGGAATTTGTCACTAAAAATGGTGACACAAAAAGATCTCTCTAGAGTGGATTAGGCTCTAGAAAGATCGATTGCTGCTATGAATTTCAGCAATTATTTAGGGTTGCACATGCAACGGCATCTGCAACAACATAAACTGATGTTGTAGATCCAGCCGAAAATTAAGCCG
The DNA here is from genome assembly GCA_021848375.1 of Pseudomonadota bacterium. GTDB lineage: Bacteria > Pseudomonadota > Gammaproteobacteria > UBA6186 > Azoamicaceae > CADEGZ01. Next base: position 813 of record JAJZUR010000013.1, read on the forward strand.
GAAATAAAGCCATCTGCAAAACCCCAAAGACCGCCAAAGACGCCCCCCATCATGGTTGGGGCATATCCGGTATACACAGAACCCATGAGATGCACCATGGCAACACCCCAATGATGCGTCGCCGCCGTCCATCCCAAAAATAGTGTTCCTAGGGCGCAAACAAAGCCGCCTGCGACTGCTAATGCTAATGGGCTTAATCGGCATCGGTAGCACTTCTTATACTTACCGCCTTCTTTACTACATTCCCCTTCCGATCCCATTTGACCTGCTTCATATTTGGACATTGCACTCTCCTTAATGCGAACATCATTTATCTATTCTAGATTATAATAGCTTTTTTAAAATTGTCTGAATCTATGGCAAATTGACCTATTACTTGATGTTTAAAATTGTGCTATATCAACCCGAAATTCCACCTAATACCGGCAATATTATGCGTCTTGCCGCCGTCACAGGCTGTTCTTTGCATTTAATAAAGCCTTTGGGATTTAGTTTGGATGATAAATATCTTAAGCGCGCAAATCTCGATTACGAAATGAAAAGGCTTCCGCTTCTATATGACAGCCTTGAAGATTATCGCGCCCATTATCCGCATTCAACTTTATACTTTTGTTCTACCAAAGCACAAACGCTTTATACTGATGCTCGCTTTCGAGCAGGAGATAGCTTGGTTTTTGGTCCTGAAACACGTGGATTACCAGAGTCGCTGCTTAACCTAAGCCCACCAGAACAAAAGATTTTTATTCCCATGCAGCCGCAGCAAAGAAGTTTAAATTTGGCGAATGCCGTCGCGATTGTTACCTATGAGGCTTGGCGACAACAGTCTTTTACAACAAAATTCGAATGAAGCATTATACTTTAAAAAATGCAAAAATGGATGGTATCATTATGTCGTATTGTAGGAAGTGGATTCTGCCACTGTTTATTTCTGGCCTGCTGGTTGGCGGAGTCCAGGCTGTTGAATCTACAGATTCTACGGACTCTGGGTTACCATTGAGTTGGGATGTCGATGTTCAAGCGGAATTGATTTCTAATATGCATGGTGGTTATAGAAGACGATCGATTGCTGATGGTAATGTGCATGTAACAGCTACTTATAACACCGAAAATGCAGATCTGTGGGCTAATGGGCAATTTACGCTGGGATTTATTGGAATTGATACCACCAGTAAAAATGCGAATTATCCGGGATCTTTGCAACATGTCAGTGGGATTCAGGCGAATTCTGCCGTGCAATTATCCGATTTGGCCTATCAACAGAAATTTAATGAGAACTTGACAGTGCGTGTGGGTGTTATGGATATGAACAGTTTCTTTAACACCACAACAGAAGGCTTTTTATTATTAAATAGCGCTTTTGCACTATACTCAACCCTGAATCAAAATACTTTAGTCGCGACCTTTCCTTTTCCTGGATTTGGCGCGATGTTAGAATATGATTTCGATAGTATTGGAACTCAAATTGGAATTTTTCAAGGAGATCCACAGCATCTTGATACGGTATTTGGCCGAGGTTATATGGCCATTGCAGAAGTCAAAGACAATATCGTATTAAATCAAGATGAGTATCTTTCCTTGTTATTTAAAGCAGGCGCTTGGTATTATAGACAACCCAATCCTTTTATTGGTAAAAACACCTACGGTTTATATATTAATCCTGAAATACATTGGGTTGCTGATCGTGACCGAGAATATGGCGTTTTTTTACAATGGGGAGCAGCGCCACAAAAGAAAAATTTAGTTCGCGATTATATTGGTGCTGGGGTACATTTCAAGGCATTATTTGAAGAACGTAAAGAGGATAGTCTGACCTTGGGGGTAGCAAATGCTACCATTCAGGGTGCTCGTGCAGAAACCGTTTATGAAATTGCCTATGCGATTTATTTGACGAAAAACTTAAATATAATTCCAGATTTACAATATATCATACATCCGCGCGGGATCTATCCAAATGCTTTTGCAGGACTTATTCGCTTAAACTTTGATCCCTTGATATAATTAAAGTGAGCCAATATAATAGCGTCCAGCGCCAGAAACGGATAATGTTTTCCAGAGCCACGGCAACCAGGTGCGACATTTTTCCTGGAATTTCCAAGGGGCATTAATCACGCACAACCCGCATCCATAGAGTGATAATGGTGAATCTTTTGGGTAAATGCTAAGATCAAGCTCAAGGATCGCTTGGTGGTTCAATGCATATAGCGCATTTAAAAATTTCTTAACCGCACGTTCATCTTTTAGGGGATACCATAGGGCGTATACTCCCATTGGAAATTTTTTTAGACCCTCTTTCACGGCAGTAATCATCTGTTCCCAGTCTTCTTTTTGCTCAAACGCTGGATCCATCAAAATGAGCCCACGTTTTTCCTTAGGCGGTAAATAGGCTTTTAAAGACTGAAAACCATTCTGATGGTGTATGGCAATTCTCGGATCAAAGCTTAAATTACGTCTTAGCAGATTATGCTCTTCTGGATGTAATTCAATTAATATTAGTCGGTCATTTTCTCTTAGTAGATGCTTTGCAATAAAGGGCGAGCCTGGATAGTATTGTGGATATTCATAGGATTGAATAATGTTCATGTATTCTTGAATAATCTGAGGGGTATCGGTATCTAATGCGTTACCTATTTTGGCTATTCCAGTACTGGATTCATGGGGTTTTTTGCGGAGGTGCTCCTGCATTGGATAAATCCCTGAACCCGCATGCGTATCGAGATAACAAAAAGGTTTTTCTTTGTATTTTAAACATTGAATAAGCTCAATTAAGACCAGATGTTTAAATACATCCGCAAAGCTGCCGGCATGATATCCGTGTCGATAATTCATTTATATTTCCTAAAAGCGCCATCCACCTGATTCTAAAATATATTATACCTTATAAAATTTTTTTGATAGAATCGCTTTCTAAATAACCTAATGTGTTAAGAGAGATTGAGAAATGCTAAAGCAAGTCATGGTTAGCCTTTTTATTGTTAGTAGTTTATTTTCTAACATTGTTTTGGCCAAAGCCCATTATACTGATGCCACTAATGAACAAATCCAGATGAGCGAAGAACAGAATTCCGCTCGCGATGTCAGTGTTCAGATCGATCAATATTATTCCCCGATGGTTGGCGGCGATTTGATGATCACCACCATGCGAGGATATCAAGCACTGGATAATTTTATTCCCACCTCTGCTGGTGATCGCAGCGGTCCCCTTATTTTGGGTAGATTAGCAAAGCTTGTTGTCATTGAAGGAACGGTGGTTGGTTTACAAATGGTGACTCAACATGAAGTCTTTGGTCATGGCTTTAGAGCCAGAGAGTTCCATGTTCCCACGCATTACCATATTACACCTTGGAGTGGCGCTACCTATTTAAATGCATTTAAATACAACCAACTCTCCTTAAGTGAACAAGCAGCACTTGAGACAGGCGGTCTGGAAGCAACCACCCTGCTTGCTAAGCAGTTGCGTAATCGCTGGATAAAATCAGACACCATTGACAGCCGAGAAGCACAGCTTTATTTCGAAAGTAATTTAGATCAGACATTATACATTTTAAATACGAGGCTCTATAAAGATGGTCGTGTTGCCGGCAATGGGCACGATGTGGTTGCATATATCAATACCGTCAATGAATGGTACCAACGCCCTGTGCTTACTGCTTGCCGTTTAAGAAAACAAGTATTATTAGATTTCTTAGATCCTTACCTCTTTTATTCCTTGTATTCCATGGGTAACTATATTATTGATGGCGAACAATCTTTTGAATACCCAATGATTAACATCGGCGAATATCGCTATTTACCAGCCGCACGCATGGTGTTAGCGCCATATGGGCCAGAATATCAATTAAATAATTTTATTAAGGGACCTGAACATACCATTCAAGCTGCCATTCGGTACGGAAATACAGGCGGGCGCATTTCAAGTGGTTTAACTCTGGAAACAACTCGTTTGATATCCTCAGATCTCCTAACTATTGATGGCAGAGCCGATGTGTGGAACCAACCTAAGCTATTTAGAGCCAATGCTGGTCTTAGCCGCGCTGCGTTTGGTGGCGCACTATCCTTAATCGCGCGTTATAAAATAGCTTCATGCGTAGAGATTATGGGCCAAGCTGGTTATAAAACATCCGGCTATATTCCCGGTGAAGTGTTAAAGCATAGCCCGATATTACGCATTGGGTTTTCGGCGTTTTTGTAAATATCCAATTAATCAGCCGGTTCTTCACCCATGCTTTCTTCCACTGCGATTGGTGATTCTTCTCGCATGCCGAGCTCTGCATTCGTTTTTTTGACTGTGTTGCGCAATGTAATTGCGGGTTCTGTCTGTTCCATTTGTTTCTTAGGATTCTCATACATTTTCTTGATATCTTCTGGAATTCTGGCTTTGATCCAGTCGGTTAAAGGCTGAAATTTAGGAATTAATACTGAATCTTTTAACAAAGGATCTTGACCAATATTCATGGGCTCTATTAAAACAAGCACGATGCCAACGATTGCAATGCCAAGGGCAAATCCGAATAAGGTTCCGATAATGCGATCGGGAATACGAAATTTCGTCACTTTAATCACTTTTGAAATCAAGTGACTGAGGATCCCGCCGATGATAACACTGATGAGTACAATAAGAACAAAAGCGACCGACAGGCGGAGTAAAGGAATCGTAATTAAAGAAAAATGAGCAGCCAGCGGTTCACTGTACGCTAACCCTAACATGATGGCAATTAACCAGGTGACAAAAAAGATTGCTTGGCGAACAAATCCAAGAATCAAGCCAAACAAAACAGAAATAGAAATAATTCCTATGATCCCATAATCAATTCCGTTTAATTGATGCATTTCCAAGATTCATCTCCTTTTTCATGCTGTTAGGCGCTTTGTGGCTGATGTAAAATTTTTCCCAAAAGACTTGCGATGGTATCTCTTAATTGACGACGATCCACCACCATGTCAATGGCTCCTTTTTCCAATAAAAATTCACTGCGTTGAAAACCTTCTGGTAAGGTTTCGCGAACTGTTTGTTCAATAACGCGCGGGCCGGCAAACCCTATCAATGCTTTGGGCTCAGCAATATTGATATCCCCGAGCATTGCAAGACTGGCTGAAACACCCCCCATGCAGGGATCCGCCATCACAGAAATATAGGGTAGCCCAGCTCGCGCCAATTCTGCTAATGCCGCGCTGGTTTTACCCATTTGCATTAAAGAAATTAAGGATTCTTGCATGCGCGCGCCCCCGCTCGTTGCAAAACAAATATAAGGTATTCGTAGTCTTAAGCAAGCATTAACGCCTTGCACAAAACGCTCACCAACTGCAGCACCCATTGAACCGCCAATAAAGGCAAATTCAAAGGCGGCCGCAACAACCGAAATTCCTTTCACTTGCCCGCGCATCACCACTAAAGCATCTTTTTCTCCAGTCTCTTTTTGAGCAGCGCTTAAACGATCTTTGTACTTTTTAGTATCTTTAAATTTTAAACGATCTTCAGGTACGACTTCACTTGCAATTTCTTCTCGTAGATCGGGATCTAAAAATTGATCTAACCGTTTTCGGGCAGTTAAGCGCAAATGGAAAGCACATTTTGGACAAACGTCTACATTGCGTTCTAGCTCAGAACGAAACAAAAAAGCTAAACAGGCTGGACATTTGATCCATAGCCCCTCTGGGATTTCTTTTTTCTTAACCGCATCAGTGCGGATCTTAGAAGGAAGTAACCTTGAAAACCAACTCATATCAATAATGATCCTTCAGTCGTTTTTAAAAACCAGGGCCCAATGGGCGACAAAGGGAGATCATAACCCGATGGATACTGCACCTCAACCAAATATAATCCAAAAGGGGATGCCGTGACCCCCGCTTGTTTGCGATCCTTAGCCTCTAAAATCTGCTTAGCTTTCAATGTGGACAACTCCCCCGATCCGATTTCCTTTAAGACGCCCACCATATTGCGAACCATGTGGTGTAAAAATGCAGTAGCGACCATATCTATGACCACTTGATCCCCTATTCGCACGATCTGAATGGCGTGAATGGTACGAACCGGCGTTAAACTTTGACACTCAGCCGCTCTAAAGGACGAAAAGTCGTGCTCTCCCACCCAATGCTGCGCTGCCGCCTGCATTTTTCGGGCATCTAACTTTCTATAATCCCAATCCGCGTGATGCCGAAGCAAACTTGGCCTAATGGGATGATTATATATCACGTAACGATAACGTCGACCAGTGGCAGAAAATCGGGCATTAAATGTATCAGGCACCTCTTTTGCCCATAATACCCGAATCCCCCCTGGCAACAGCGTATTGGTGCCAAAGATCCAAGAACGTAAAGGGCGCAAGTTTTCACAATCAAAATGAACCACCTGCGCGGTTGCATGTACGCCCGCGTCGGTTCTTCCCGCACAGACTGTTGTAATGGAAGTATCGGCGATTTGGCTTAACGCATTTTCTAGATGGCCTTGAATAGTAGGCAGCGCGGGTTGGCGTTGCCAACCGTGAAAAAAATGACCGTCATATTCTAATCCAAGCGCAATTCGAGTCATGAGAAGCCTAAGTCGGTAATTTATTTAATAATAATATTGCTTCATCACTTTCACGCTGATTTCCTTGTGATCGAATATCCTCTAAAATCGCGCGTGCAGAAGGATAATCTTCGATTGCAATATAGTTCGCTGCAAGCTCAAATTTAATTGTAATTTCTTCATCAACTAGGGATGTCCCTGCCAGTGGATCGATCGGTTTTGACATTAAAGATAAGAAAGATAGACTTTCACGGGCGCGTTTTAGAATCCAAACGGTTAGGGCAATGACAAACATTAAGGCCAACGTACTGCCCAATAGCAATTTGTTTTCATAAAGCCCTTCACGTAGGGAAAAGGTTTCTTTTCTTTCGACGCTTGGTAGGATGGGATTAGCTTCGATTGTTTTAGACGCTTCTGGTTTAGAAGACACGACTGGGTTTGAAACAGGCGCCGATATGATCTCTTGCTCCTTTTCATCTTCTTCCGTGGTATCGATCGCAACCGCAGGTTCTGATTCCAAAGGTAATAAAGTCGCCAACAGTCCCGCATTCCACTCTGCGTTGGAATCAGCATCAAATAAAGCTTCTAAATTTTGTATGTTGGGATCACTTACGCTTTTTTTGCTTTCGATTGGTGGTTTTAATTCAATGGTATTGCCAACCATTGCAACTTGTTTTGGTTTAATCGTAATCAAATTTTCGGAAAGCTTATTTGAGCGCTTGCGTTCCGTTGAATCATTGAATTGAACGGCGGCGGGTTCCCGTTTGCGTTTCAATACGCCGCCAAGTGGTGCAGGATCCAGCAAGAGCGTATATCCCCGCACCAACCTACCATTTGCCCAGTTCATTTCGATTAAAAATTCAAGGACGGGTTGTTTCACCACTTCATCACTTGTAACTTGAATAAAAGCGCGATCATGTTTTCGAATCACTTGAAAACGTAATTTGGTAAGAAAGTAAGGTCGTGCCATATCGATTTTTTTAAAGTCTTCCGCAGAAGCTAGGCTAACCGTCAACTGCGAAGGATTTATATCCTCTGCGCCTGCGAGTTCAATTTCAGCATCTAAAGGTTCATTTAAATAAGAAAATAATTTAATGGAACCAAAACCAAGGGATAGTGCGATCCCAGGTAATAAACTAAATACCAGGGCAATTGAAACAAGACGGATCCTAAAACCCTTCATAAAACAATGCATTGAATATCCTGATCTCAAGGTTAGGCTAACGAACTTATTATAGATTACAAATACTCATTCACCAATATTTCTGCAATCTGAACTGCATTTAATGCAGCTCCTTTGCGTATATTATCCGAGACTACCCATAAATTTAATCCCATCGGGTGAGAGATATCTTCTCGGATCCGTCCAATATAGACGGCATCTGTCCCGGAAACCTCCGGAATTGGGGTCGGATAAGTGCCCGGCTTATGTTCATCCAACACGATGACGCCGGGCGCATGGGTTAATATTTCTCTTGCATCCTCTGCCGTAACTTTTTGAATGGTTTCTAAATGAATAGCTTCCGAGTGGCCATAAAAGACCGGAACGCGTACAGCGGTTGCGTTTACGCGTATGCTGGGATCCGCTAAGATTTTTTGGGTTTCCCACACCATCTTCATTTCTTCTCGGGTATAGCCATTTTCTTGAAAATCATCGATTTGAGGTAAGACGTTAAACGCTATCTGTTTGGGATAGACGCTAGGTTCAATGGTACGGCCATTCAGCAGTTCAGAAACCTGTTTAACTAACTCATTTATTGCCGCTCTGCCCGTCCCCGAAACCGCCTGATATGTGGCTACATTAATTCGTGCGATCCCTACCGCATCCACCAGAGGCTTCAACGCGACCAGCATCTGCATCGTTGAACAGTTTGGGTTTGCGATAATACCACGGTAGGTGTAATCGGCAATTCGCTCTGGATTAACTTCGGTAATCACGAGCGGCACATCGTCTTCTAAACGAAATTTCGAGGTGTTATCAATGACAACGCATCCTGCAGCGGCGGCTTTAGGGGCATAAATCTTGGAAACGTTGGCGCCCGCTGAAAATAACCCGATTTGCACTTGGGTGAAATCAAACTGTTCAACATCCAAAACTTCTATGTTTTTGTTTTTAAACATCACTGTCTTGCTGGCGGAACGAGAGCTTGCCAGCGGATAGAGTCGACCAACCGGAAATTGACGTTCTTCTAAAATAGAAATGAGCGTCTCGCCAACAACACCGGTCGCGCCTAAAACAGCGATATCATACTTCTTTTCTTTCATTCAATTTATCCTTTTTATCTTAACATCATAACGACAAATCCGACAACGACAATCAATATTAGTGTTAATATGCCGAGTGTCATCGAACTTTTATTCAAATTCTCTTTCGAAAAGAGAGCAGGATTGCTCTTCACTGATTGAATTAATAACCAGACCAATACCGCACAACCAATAGTGGTCAAAATACCGACCAACATGCTTTTTCCTCCGCTGCGAGTAAGAAGACACCTTGCCCGCCTCTCTCAAATTCAAGCCAAGTAAAGGGAACCTTGGGATATTGCAGTTGCAATGCCTCCGCTGCATTGCCGACTTCTACCCATAATAAACCACTTTCTGTGAGATGGTAAGGCGCTTCTTTTAAAATTCGCTTCACTATCTGCAAGCCATCATCACCCGCTTCCAGTGCAAGACGCGGCTCAAAGCGATATTCAGGAGGTAAATGATCCATCTCTGTTTTATCAACATAAGGAGGATTGCTGATAATAATATCGTATTTTTTTCCTTCTGATTTTGCAAAGAGATCGGCTTGAATCAGCGTCACTCGATCTGCACATTGATGTTGTTGTACATTGATTGCGGCAACGGCAATCGCTTCTTTTGAAATATCCACCGCATCAACGGTGGCATCGGGAAAAATACTTGCACATGTAATCGCAATACAGCCACTGCCGGTGCATAAGTCCAAAATTCGGTGTACCGAATGCCCACCAAGCCAGGGTTGAAAACCGTTTAAGATAAGCTCCCCCATGGGAGAACGCGGAATAATCACCCGTTCATCGACATAGAATTTCAGATCCGCAAACCAGGCCTCATGTGTCAAATAAGGTGCTGGGATCCGCTCCTCAATTCGTCGCTGAATCAAACCCAGCAACACCGTTTTTTCTTGATCTGTTAAAACTCGTTTCAAAACAGAGCGTTCGACATGTGGTGGCAACTCTAAAACGGCAAGTGCAAGGGCGACAGCCTCATCCCAAGCATTATCCGTTCCATGTCCAAAAGTGAGCTTTGCCTTGGTAAAAGCGGCTTCTGCCCAAGTTAAAACGTCCCCTAAGGTTGTTAATTGCACGAAGACCCCGTAACATGGTATCTAAAATTTACCATTGTCCATTGTATGGTAGGCGGGATCAATGGCAAAATGATTTAAGTTAACCAACTGGAGTGTGGTCATGGCGTGGCGAAAAATCCAAAGATCGAAGGCATCTTTTGAATGGAGCGCTCCTGTGGTAGCTGCGCAAAAGTACATTCGTTTATTTGAAGAAGTAAAACACCCAAATTCAGAGCAGCGTGCGATGCTTGCCGCAGCATTTTATACATTATCTACCGAAAAAAATATCTCTAGCAATCGATGTCGACTGCACTTGAACGCAACGATTAGCTTATTAAAGCAAATAACGATAAGCGAACGATCGCCAAATTGGGCTAATCAAATTGCCCGTGCGTATTTTAAACGTGCAGAATTATTAGAAGAAAAAGCACAGTTTATACTCGCGATTCAAGATTACCGTCATGCGATGGAAGTATTAGAACTTCAAGAAGAAGAATATCTACTGCAGGATGAAGATCGAGTGCTGCTTGCGCAAGCTGCAATTTCGATTGCAGATATTTTAGTCAATGAAGAAATAGAAATATCCTCTCTAGAAGAAGTAACATTACTGCACCCTTTATTTTTTATCAATAGAGCACTCGAACATTTAGAAGAAATATCAGAAGTTGATGAAGAGATCTGGGTTATTCATGCCTATGCACATCAAATTGCAGCGATTGCCTTAAGCATTGCGCACTTTGAGGAAGCAAAAGAAGCTTTTCGCATTTCCCTTTTAATGGCATATAAAACGGAAGGTAATAGAATTTGTTCTCTTTTAGCAGATACCTATACGTGTCTTGGGGCCTTATACGAGGAAGAATATCTTCGTTGTCCTATCCAAAATACCCCGGATAATCTCTTCCAACACTCTACTTTGTATTTTGGCTTATCCTTATTGTTTAACCCGAGCGAAGAGAGTGAAAAAGAAAACGATACAGCAACCATTGAATCTTTGTTTGAGATGATTTACCGCGTTTTAGATCCATATCTTGTCCCGCTTTCCTACCAGGCGATGTGTGATCTCATTGATGCTTTAATTTATGCCTATCTTTGTGTCCTCGCCAAAGCCCTTCCTAATCAGGTGCTGCAAGTTCAACTCAATGAACCTCATATGTTAGACACGTTAGCTCAGCATATCTATTGGCTAGTCGTAGAAGCGTATCGCAGACAACATTCCCATCTTAATATGATTGAAATTATTCCACCTTTTGAACCGAACATTGAAGTAGATCTCGATCAAATTCAAGCGCTGTTAGAAAATGAGCCCCTTAATAATGTATGTTATTTTCCAACAATAACTCCCTCATTGCAAGCATAGCGAAGCAATAACATGATTTCGTCAATTATTTGACGTTATCTTTCCTTATAATATAGCTATAATAAGAATAAGTCCGTTTCCCACAACCTGAATAGAGGCAAAGCAGGTGATTTTTTTTAAAAGGGATCCAAAATTAATCAAAAATCCAAGACAAAACACAAACCTAAATAGTCGTTTGATGCGGTTGGGGGGGCTCAGCTTAGACGATGTTTATATGGAACTAAGCACTACTCATATTGGCCTAAGCCCTGAAATAGCTGAAGAGCGTTTGAAACAGTATGGTAAGAATGAAATTGCGCAAGAAAAACCCCTTGCTTGGTATTGGATGTTGCTCAATAACTTCAAAAACCCTTTTATTTTAGTGTTATTGATATTAGGCATCGTCTCCTATCTCACAGCCGATCTTAAAGGTACATTATTGGTTTCGATAATGATCGCCATCAGTGTTTTGATGCGTTTTATGCAGGAATACCGTTCTTCCCGAGCCGCTGAAGCATTACGCTTAATGGTTCGCACCAAAGCAACCGTTAGACGCTCAATGGAAGGAGAAACATCCAAAAAGAACAAAAACAAAAAAGAAGTACCTATTGAAGAGCTCGTTCCAGGCGACGTAGTTTACCTTTCGGCGGGAGATATGATCCCCGCCGATGTTCGCTTGATCCGCTCCAAAGATCTGTTTATCAGCCAATCGGCACTCACTGGCGAGTCCCTCCCAGTTGAAAAATTTATCAAAGATCCTAATGAGATCTCAGCAAAAGATACCAAAACTCCATTAGAAATGAGCAATCTGTGTTTTATGGGAACCAGTGTTGTCAGTGGTTTTGCAAAAGCAGTTGTGTTGGCAACTGGATCTCACACCTATTTTGGTTCTCTTGCCGATACGATGACCGGGTTTCGTGCCGAAACTAACTTTGATAAAGGCATTACCAAAGTCACATGGATTTTAATCCAATTTATCGTCATCATGGTGCCCATTATCTTTTTGTTAAATGGATTTCTAAAAAATAATTGGGAAGATTCGTTTTTGTTTGCCATAGCAGTTGCAGTCGGGTTAACGCCTGAAATGTTACCGATGATCGTAACCGCTAACCTCGCCAAGGGTGCAGTTGCGATGTCGCGCTTTAAAGTGATTGTTAAACGATTAAATTCGATTCAAAGCTTTGGCGCGATGGATATATTATGTTCCGATAAAACAGGGACTTTAACGCAAGATAAAATCATCCTAGAAAAATATTTGGATTATCAAGGGGAAGAAAGTAAAAAAGTTTTAGAATATGGATTTTTAAATAGCTATTATCAAAGCGGACTTAAAAATATGCTTGATAAAGCGATTCTCGATCATGGCCAACTTGAAGATCAATTAAATTTAGAAGAAGATTATCAAAAAATTGATGAGATCCCCTTCGACTTTATTCGAAAGCGACTATCGGTTGTGGTGAGTAGAGAACCACAACAACATCTCTTGGTGTGTAAGGGATCAGTTGAAGAGGTTTTATCCGTTTGTTCTATGGTCGATTATAAGGGAAAATTAATCGTAAAAGGCGGGGAACAAATAGAGGCCATGCTCCAGCTTGCAAAGTCACTTAGTTATGAAGGATTTAGAGTAATTGCCGTAGCCTACAAAATCCTTCCACTGACAAATAAATCTTACACGCTAAAAGACGAAAATGAATTAATTTTTATTGGCTTAATGGCATTTTTAGATCCGCCCAAAGAAAGCGCTGCGGAAGCCATCAAAATATTGTACGATAACGGCGTTAAAGTGAAAATTCTAACCGGAGATAACGATATTGTCACTAAACGCGTTTGTAGAGAAGTCAATCTGCCGCTCGATAATATTTTGCTTGGTTCTGAAATTGAAACACTCAGCAATGAAGAACTTGCAGAAAAAGTTGAGGTGGCAACCATCTTTGCTAAATTAGCGCCCCTACAAAAAGCAAGAATCATACAATGCTTACAAAAAAATGATCACGTTGTCGGATTTTTAGGCGACGGCATTAACGATGCCCCAGCACTTCGAGAAGCGGATGTCGGTATTTCAGTTGATACTGCAACGGATATTGCACGAGAATCGGCCGATATCATTTTGCTTGAAAAGAATCTATTGGTATTGGGTGAAGGCGTTATTAAAGGGCGCGGTGTTTATGGCAATATTATTAAATATATTAAAATGACAACCAGTTCAAACTTCGGCAACGTCTTTAGTATGCTGATTGCAAGCGCATTTTTGCCTTTTCTACCAATGTTACCCCTACAGATCTTAATCCAAAACCTTTTATATGACTTCTCGCAGCTGACGATTCCCTGGGATCAAATGGATAAGGAATTCCTTAGAAAACCAAGAACCTGGGATCCCAAAGGGATCGCCCGTTTTATGGTGGCAATTGGTCCTATCAGTTCGGTTTTCGACGTAACGACTTTTGCTTTATTATGGTACTTTTATGAGGCAAATTCGGCCACGGAACACGCTTTCTTTCAAAGCGGATGGTTTGTAGAAGGTTTACTATCACAAACCCTGATTGTTCACATGATCCGAACGAAAAAGATCCCCTTTATTCAAAGCGTTGCCACGATGCCGGTGGTGCTCATGACGGTCTTAATTATGTGTCTTGGGCTTTACCTACCCTTCTCCCTGCTCGGCCCCGCTATTGGTTTAGTTCCCCTGCCCGCAAGTTACTTTGGCTTTTTACTGATTACCCTGCTTTCCTATTGCGTGTTAACGCAATTGGTTAAAGTTTGGTATATTAAGAAGTTTAAAGCTTGGTTGTAATGTAAAATCAATTATTATTTAATAACTTCAAAAACTGTTTTTCATCCAAAATGGCAACCCCTAAGTTTTCGGCTTTAGCGAGTTTTGAGCCTGGCGCATCTCCGACCACAACATAATCTGTCTTTTTAGAAACGCTTTCGCTCACTTTAGCGCCAAATTGGATCAATTTTTCTTTGGCTTCTTCTCGGCTTAATTCACTTAAAGTACCCGTTAAAACGAAAGTTTTTCCGCTGAATGGATGAGATTCAACGGATGGTACGGGCTTTGGAGTTGGCCAATGAATACCGGCTTTTAATAATTTATCTATCACTTCTCGATTATGCGGCTGCCTAAAAAAAGCATAAATATGGGCAGCAACAACGGGCCCCACGTCGGGCACTGTTTGCAAGGTTTCTTCATTTGCCTGCATGACCGATTTTAAATCATGAAAATGGTTCGCCAAAGCAAGCGCCGTTGCTTCCCCAACTTCTCTTATCCCAAGTGAATATAAAAATTTAGGGAAAGTGGTTTTTTTGCTATTTTCGATGGCATTAACAATATTCTCAGCAGATTTAACACCCATGCGTTGTAGGCTAGCCAAAGATTCAGCTTCAATCTGGAAAAGATCCGCAATATTTTGAATGAAACCGGTTTCAACCAATTGATCAACAAGCTTTATCCCCAAACCATCTATATTCATCGCACGTCTGGAAGCAAAATGGATAATGCTTTCTTTTTGTTGAGCACGACAACCTAATCCCCCCATACAGCGAGCGGCCGCCTCTCCTTCTTCTCGCAACACTTCAGCTCCACAAACCGGGCATTTTTTGGGTAAAACGATTTTTTTGGCATGAGTAGGCCGCTTTTCTAAAACGACTGAGGCAACTTCTGGGATTACGTCCCCTGCTCTTCTGACCACCACGGTATCATGGATCCGCACGTCTTTACGCAGAATTTCATCCATATTATGTAAAGTCGCGTTACTGACCGTTGCCCCTCCAACAAAAACTGGCTTTAAACGCGCGACCGGTGTTAATGCACCCGTACGACCAACTTGAAATTCAACATCCAGTAATTCAGTTAACGCTTCTTCTGCTGGAAATTTGTGTGCAATAGCCCATCGGGGCGCACGCGAAACAAAACCTAATTGTTTTTGCAGATCTAAATTATCAACTTTGTACACAACGCCATCTATTTCATAGGGTAAACTATGTCTTTTTTCGACCAGCTTTTGATAATATTCAAGACAGCCTTTAACACCATTTGCAATATGATTTAAGGGACAAATGGGAAAACCCTCATGCTTTAAATATTCCATGCTTTCATGATGCGTTGAAAAAACGTCTTTCTTTCCATCTATTCTTGCAATTGCATACGCAAAAAAACTTAAGGGACGAGATGCGGTTATTTTAGAGTCTAATTGTCGTAAACTCCCCGCAGCAGCATTGCGTGGATTAGCGAACGTTTTTTCATTATTCGCGATAGCACGTTCGTTTAAGGTTTTAAATCCTGCTTTTGGCATAAAAACCTCACCGCGCACTTCCAAAAGATGCGGAGGATTTTTATCGGTCAGTTTAAGTGGAATAACGGGAATGGTGCGTAAATTTTCCGTAATCTGTTCACCGGTCACCCCATCCCCACGCGTTGCTCCCGCAACGAAAATACCTTCTTCGTAAATTAAGGTAACCGCTAAGCCATCTAATTTTGGTTCACAGGCATAAAGGATTAAGGCGGAAGTCTTTAAGCGGTCATGAACCCGTTTATCAAACTCTTGTACGGTCTCAAAGGTAAACGCATTATCCAAGGAAAGCATGGGAATACGATGATTGACTTCAGGAAATATTTTTAAGGGTTGACCACCCGCACGTTGTGTGGGTGAATCAATTGTTTTTAAATTGGGATGATCGGTTTCCAATTTGACCAATTCTTGAAAAAGACGATCATACTCCGCATCCGGGATAATAGGTGCATCCAAAGTATAATACAGGTAATTATGTTTATTGAGCTCTTCGCGCAGCCCCATTACACGTTGCTGTAGGGCATCGCTTGACATAGGAATTTGTTTGGTTAACTTGCTTTTCACTAGATTACCTTACTTTGCAGTCTATCATTATGATGATTATACTCAATAATATTGGCACTGAAGAAGGGCTTATTTAATCAATGGTCATCGAAAATCTGAAAGAGAAAAAAAGCTATAGAATTTTGATTATTGATGACAATAAATCGATACATGATGACTATCGTAAAGTCCTTTCCTTTGAGAATCACGCTGGCAATGCCCTGGTGGAACTCAGTAACCTCATGTTTGGATCAGAAAAAGATGCAGTCTATATGCCCGAATTCATCATCGATTCGGCGTATCAAGGTCAACAGGGTATTGCTGCAGTTGAAAAATCTCTAAAGCATAAAAATCCCTATGCCATTGCTTTCGTCGATATTCGAATACCGCCCGGTTTAGATGGTATCGAAACTATTAAAGCACTCTGGTCTCACGATCCTAATGTTCAAATCGTCGTTTGCACAGCCTATTCTGATTATAGCTTTACTGATATTGTAAAGCATTTAAAGCGCACCAATCATTTTCTCATCATCAAAAAACCTTTTGACAATATCGTACTGCGTCAATTTGCCTGCGCGCTCGTGAGCAAATGGGATACGATGAAACAGCTCACAGAAGAATTTAATAATCTACAAAAACTAGTCGATATTAGAACGCAAGAGTTAAAAAAAGCAGTATCTTTGCTGAGATCAACACTAGAATCAACAGCGGATGGTATTTTAGTGGTAGATTTGCAGAGCAACATTGTTGATTGGAACCAGAGATTTATTGAATTATGGCGTATCCCTGAAACTATTTTATCGTCACGCAGTGATAACGATGCGCTTAAATTTGTGTTAAATCAATTAAAAGATCCAGACGCTTTTTTACAGCGTATCAAAGAACTCATGCAAAACCCAGACGAAGAAAGTATAGATATGTTGGGTTTTAAAGATGGACGCGTTTTTGAACGTCATTCTCGTCCACAAAGAATGGAAAATACCATCATAGGCCGAGTTTGGAGTTTTAGAGACATTACTGAACATAAGCGTTTGGAAGAAAAATTGAATGATCAATAAGTCTGTATACATTATCAGTCAAAGCATATTGCGGCATTGTTAAAATCTCAGCTAAACTATATAGAATG
>JAJZUR010000130.1 GCA_021848375.1 Pseudomonadota bacterium
CTATCACGGATCAAAAATTATCAGTTGGCTTTCCATATTTTAATGTCATTTTTATTCCGTTGATGATTCCTGTGTTGATATTGATCCCGCTTGGGCCACTCGGTCAATGGGGAAAAAATGCATTAACTGATCTCATTAAAAAATTTACAGGGATAGCTTTTTTGAGTGTCGTATTGGCAATTGGATTACCCATTTTATTGACAAAGAAATACTCATTTTTCCTGACGATTGGTTTAGCTCTCTCGTTTTGGATAATGTTTGGCACTTTAAAATCATTATTCATAAAGATTAAAAAACAAGGAGGGCTACAATATTTATCTCTCGGCGCCATTGGCATGCTAAGCGCTCATTTTGGAATGGCGGTAATGGTCATCGGCATAACAGTGGTTTCAAATTTTCAGGAAGAAAAAGATGTTGAAATGCGTGTGGGCCAGCATTTAGCGCTAGCAGATTATGAAATCGATTTTATCCGTCTCGATCGGGTTGAAGGATCGAATTATATTGGCTATCAAGGACATTTTGAGGTATCAAAGGGCAACAAGAAAGTCGCTGAATTATTACCAGAAAAAAGAATATATGTTGTATCCGGAGCCCGCCTAACCGAAACAGCGATTGACCCAGGCTTCTTTCGGGACATTTATATTTCGCTTGGAGAACCGCTGCAAAAAGAGAGTTGGTCAGTTCGGCTATATTATAAACCTTTTATCCGATGGATTTGGTTTGGCGCACTCATGGTTGCAATAGGGAGTCTAGTAGCTGCAATAGGAAGGAGACCTCGAAAATGAAATTCAATCGGGTAAGTTATCTTTTGCCGTTAAGTATTTTTTTAGTATTGGGGATATTATTGTGGAAAGGCTTAAACCTGCATCCACACGATTTGCCTTCGGCAATGCTTGGTAAAAAAGTGCCCAAATTTGAAGTTTCGACGGTAGAGGATCCTGCAAAACATGTCACGGAATCCATTTTTAACAACCACGTGAGTGTAGTGAATGTATGGGCAACCTGGTGCATTGGCTGTAAAAATGAACATGAATTTTGGTTGGATCTTGCCAAGGCACAAAAAAAATTAAAAGCCAAAAATCGTCTTCAATTGATAGGAATTAATTATCACGATACCCTTCATGATGCAGCGCATTGGTTAGAAAAAGGAGGGGACCCCTATATTTTTACCTTATTTGATAAAGACGGGCGTCTCGGGATGGATTTTGGCGTATACGGAACCCCAGAGACGTTTATTGTGGATCAAAAAGGCGTTATCCAATATCGTCACGTTGGCATAATCACGGAAGCTATCTGGGAACACAAATTGGTTCCTATTATTGAAGGAATTAAGAGAGGCAAATCCGCTTATTAAATGCCAACACACCATCCCGGCGCTACGCGCCGCCCTCTCCGGCAAAGCGAGGGAGGGGGGAAGGGATGAATGTGAATCACGCAGCCCGAACAATAAAAAGGATGTGTTTGGTTGAGTATGTCAAATGTGAGTAGGCATCTAAGCCTATTAAAATAGGTAGTCATCATGTTAAAATAAGTGCAGTTAACATAAAAAGGCATCTACCATGCAAGCAAGCACACCGTCCTTAAAAAACCTTGATGCTAAAGATCTCTATACTTTTCAAAATAATGACCAGCGGGAAGTATTTAACAAAGTCATCCATGAATTACGCTGCAGCGTTTGTCAAAACCAGTCGCTTTCTGATTCGATGGCGCCTTTGGCGGTCGATTTACGTCAGGAAATTTATCAAAGAGTGCAAAAGAATTATTCTGAAAAAGAGATCATCAATTTTGTGACCGATCGTTATGGGGACTTTGCTGTATATGATCCCCCCTTGAATTGGCAAACTGGAGTATTGTGGTTTGGACCGTTTATTCTTTTAGTAATTGGGTTGGTTGTTTTTTCGAAATATCTTTCTCATTCTCATTCCTCGCCTTGATAGGTTGCAAAGCACCAGACATATCCATCGGGATCTTGCAGGCGGCACATGCGATCATTCCAAAAGGTATCTTCGGGTTCACTTAACGAGGTTGCACCCGCTTGCAGGGCTTTATTGTAGAAATCATCCACATCTTCGCAATATAAGTACAGATTTATCGGAGATTCTATACCGCTCTCAAGTGGCGGCAACGTTTTACCGCCGTATGCACCGGATTTACCAAACATAATCATATGATCATTGTAGCGAAGCTCTGCATGCCAAGTCGTATTGTCTTCCCCTGCAACCGCTTGGATTTTTTCAAAGCCAAAAGCATTTTCATAGAAATTGACGGCTTTATCCACATCTTTAACAATGATGTATGGGGATATCCAAGGGGCGCCTTCGGGGCGGCAGGTTTGGGCTGACATACGTAGGCTCCTTTTCTAGGCTTTGTTTCAGAGTAGGATTGTAAACTCATTTTTTAGAGAGGAGAAGCCCTTTGTTAGCTGACCTAAGGCGTGTTTTAACACTTTTTTTGCTTTATAGTGAAAAATGTGAGGGATAAGACATGAAATTTACAATTACTGATTGCATAAACAGCCAAATTTGCCTGAAATGCTAACGATTTTTTGGGTTTCCACCAGTTTATTATTACTGTGTGCGTTTATATTTATATTACCCTGGGTAAAGTCCTGGCGTTTTGGCCTATCTATTGCTCTTTTTGTAGGTTTGACCACTTATGGATTATATAGCAAATTAGGTTATGGGTCGTATTTAAAGCATTATTATTCCGAAGACGAGCAAATATTACGTTCAAAACAAGATGATTTTCGTGAACTGTTGGCAGAATTTAGAAAACAAGAATTTCGTCTAAAATTGCGCCTGGAAGAAAACCCCAACGATCTCGATGCCGAATGGCGTTTACTCGATTTACTAAGCATAAAGGCCTTGCAACATGGCGATATTACACTTGCCAAAGATTATTGGGATAAGGCATTGCTTAAAATGCCGGAACAATATCGCGCTCAATTTAAAGCAAGAATTGCGCGCATATCCCCGCAAAAATAACTATAAAATTATTCCCCCCATATTGAACTTTCTAAATTTGTTTAGTCAAACTCAATAGAATTATTGAATTGTTTGATGATATTACACAATTTTGAGAATTGTATGCCAGAAAATAAATCATCCAATCTTCATGAAGTTGACTTATATTTAGACAATAAAGAATTTATGAAGGCATTTCTTAAATTTGCGGAAAAAGAATTTAATGATGAAACTATTTTATTTATACAAGAATACCGTGCGCTAGAGAAAGAAAAGGAAGCAAAAATAGAAACAATGAAAGGCTTTTATGAAAAATTT
>JAJZUR010000014.1 GCA_021848375.1 Pseudomonadota bacterium
ATCCATTTGAAATCCCGGATATCTAAGCATGCTGGATTTTAAAACAGAAAATATCATATGTCCTGAATCATTCAAGAACATTTCCCCTGAAATGACCTGACCAAATAAACACAATCTCGTATTTACACAAATGGTAATAAAATAATACCCTTGGTTCTTGTAATCATAGTCTTTTAAGCGCAGACGTTTACGAAAATGAGTTCTAAAATAATGTTCCATTAAAGTTCTTAAAATTTCTTAAAGAAATTTTACTTTAATGATTTTAAAATTCTTGATCAATCCGATAAAAAACCTAGAGTTCTCACACCGCTTCCAACTTCGCATATGCCAAGGCCAACCATTTACTCCCGAAAACATCAAACTTCACGTGCACCCGCGTTCGTTCTCCCATGCCTTCATGATCGATCACAGTGCCTTCCCCAAATTTGGGGTGTGTTACACGCTGGCCTAAACAGAACCCTTCACCCTCTTCTCCGATTGGGATAACCGATGGTGTTTGCACATGCGGATAGCGGATACTGACCCGGCGATTGATTTCTTTGATCAAGTTTTCGGGGATTTCTCGAATAAACCGCGATATTCGACGCTCTTCATCGCGCCCAAATACCCGTCTTTTTTCTGCGTGAGTCAAATAAAGTTTTGTCCTAGCTCGCGTAACCCCAACATAACATAAACGACGCTCTTCTTCTAAAGATTGCGGATTTTCTCGCGAAAAGTGGTGTGGAAATAATCCATCTTCCATGCCACAAATAAAGACCAATGGAAATTCTAATCCTTTTGCTGAATGTAATGTCATCAACTGCACATGGCTTTCCGCCTGCCCGTTTTCCCTATCCCCTGCCTCGAGGGACGTATAGGCCAAAAATGCCGCCAATGGTGAAAGGTTATTTTCAACCGGATATTCGTTTTCAAAATCGGTTGCCGCATTGATTAATTCTTCTAAGTTTTCAATGCGATTTTGCGCTTTTTCGCCCTTTTGATCTTTAAAAAAGGCTAAGAGTCCGCTTTCATAAATACTCGCTTGCACTAATTTGCTGAGCGATCCTTCCACCATCTCAGCCATTAAATTTTCAATTAATGCCACAAAAGCAGCGAGCCCGGCACCAATCCGATTCGCGATAATCCCACGCTCTAGTGCCTTTTTCGCCGCTTCCCATAATGAGCATTGTTCTTCAGCTGCAATTTCTTGCAATTTTTCGATGGTTCTATCGCCAATCCCACGAGGCGGGACATTAACCACTCGCTCAAATGAAGTATTGTCTTTACTGTTTACCACCAATCTTAGATAAGCTAAAGCATCTTTAATTTCAGCGCGTTCAAAAAAGCGTAACCCACCGTAAACACTATAGGGGATCCCAGCTCGAACCAATGCCTCTTCTAAAACGCGGGATTGCGCATTGGAACGATACAGCACCCCAATTTCCGATGCCCTACCGCCTTCCATTAACCATGCCCTGATCTCACGCACCACAAATAAAGCTTCGTCTTCTTCATTAAAGCCCGCATAAACGATGATGGGATCGCCTTTTTCACCCGCCGTCCACAACGTTTTGCCAAGACGACTACCATTATGTGAAATCAACGCATTAGCAGCAGACAATATCGTTCCAGTCGATCGATAATTTTGCTCTAGTCGTACGACTTGCGTTTCAGAAAATTCCCGCTCAAAGCGACGAATATTTTCTATTTTAGCACCACGCCAGCCATAAATAGACTGATCATCATCCCCAACAACCGTTACTGATTTTGCATGCACTGCCAACAATGATAACCATAAATATTGTATGGTATTGGTATCTTGAAATTCATCGACTAAAACATGCAAAAAGCGCGCCTGATAATAGGTTAATAATTCAACATTATTCTTTAATAATTCATAAGATCGTAAAAGAAGCTCTGCAAAATCAACCAAACCACTGCCTTCACATAGTTTCTCGTAATGCCGATAGACTTCGATTGCGACTTGATCATAAGCACTTTCTACATGAGAAAGCGCAGCACTTCTAACACCTTCGTCTTTTTTACGATTAATATACCCTTGGATTTTCTTAGGTTCAAAGCGATCTTCGTTTACATTGAGGGTTTTAAAAAGCCGACGGATCAATTGTAATTGATCATCTCCATCAATCACTTGAAAATTTTGCAATAAATGGGCTTCTTGCCAATGCAAGCGCAACATTTTATGGGCAAGGCCATGAAATGTGCCCACCCACATGCCTTCTGCCTCGCTACCCAACATATGCCGAAGTCGACCGCGCATTTCTCCGGCCGCCTTATTCGTAAAAGTAACGGCTAAGACGCCATAAGCAGATACCGACATTTCACTGATAAGCCATGCAATGCGATGCACTAAGACGCGCGTTTTTCCACTTCCCGCACCCGCCAAAACTAATAAATTCCCAAGCGGCGCTGTTACTGCCGCTTGCTGCGCAGGATTCAGTATGTCTAAATGTTGCGATAATGAGGTTTCCATAAGCGCGGTATTGTAACAAGAAAACAAGGTGTAAAAATAGAAAAAATCAGCTGATTTAAATTACAGTTCTTAAACCCTTTTTGCGGAATTTTTTGCGCATGCTTTTGTCCAATTCAGGGCATTATCAACTGATGGGAGGACAACATGAAAAAGGCAACTTCACTATTATTGGCAGCTATCGTTGCAACCAATACCAGTTGCGCCAACATGGGTAAAAACGAGACGACTAGTACTCTCTTGGGCGCCGCAGGCGGTGCATTGGTAGGTTCAGCCTTTGGTCGAGGCGAAGGTCGCCTGATCGGAGCCGGCATCGGGGCTGTGGCTGGTGGGTTGATTGGTAACACGGTTGGTAAAGATATGGATAAAAAGCGTAACCGCTAAAAAATCTGTATAAACATACTGTATCGATTCTGAAAAGTCACAACTAGACTTCTTAGAAAGGAGGCTAGAATAGAATGGATTTATATGCAAAAAGAACCTTTTCCATCGATACAGAAAACGCATTTAAGATAGGCCCACATATTGCACGATTAGAAGCTGAAGGTCATCCAGTGGTTAAGTTAAATTTGGGTGAACCGGATTTTAATGTGCCAGCATTTATTAAACAAGAAATTAAAGATCAACTGGATCGCAACAACACGCATTACTGCGATCCAAAAGGGATCTTATCCCTAAGAGAAGCCATCAGCCACCAAATTTTTGAAACCAGAAAAATCCATATTTCCCCTGAGCAAGTTGTTATTTTTCCGGGCGCAAAACCTGGAATAGGATTTTCACAACAAGTATATTGCGATCCCGGTGATGAAATTATTTACCCCAGTCCCGGATTTCCTATTTTTGAATCTTTCATTCGTTACTTAGATGCAAAACCAGTTCCGGTACATCTGATGGAAGAAAATGGTTTTACATTATCTGCCGACCAATTGGCGACTTTAATAACGCCAAAAACTAAACTCATTTATATCAATTCCCCTTCTAACCCAACGGGGGGCGTCGTTGAACTAAATCAATTAGAAGCTATTGCTGAAGTCATCTTGAAAAAAGCGCATCCTAATGCGCGAATTTATTCTGATGAGATTTATGAGCAGATTATTTTTGATGGAAAACAACATCACTCTATTGCTTCTATTCCTGAAATGAAGAACAGAACTATTATTAGTAGTGGCTTTTCAAAAACTTTTGCGTGGACCGGGGGAAGGGTTGGCTACGCGATTTTACCTTCTGTTGAAGAAGCGGATGTTTTCAAAAATTTGAATATCAATTATTTTTCGTGTGTGCCGCCATATAATCAAGAAGGCGCGAGAGCAGCTCTGACGAATCCTGCTTCTAAAAAAGCCATCTCTTTGATGGTTAACACTTTTGAAGAACGAAGAAATACCTTGGTGCAATTATTAAATCAAATTCCCGGAATGACATGTCAAATGCCAAGCGGCGCTTTTTATGTGTTTCCCAATATAAAAGGGATCTGCAAAAAATTAGGTATTTTTGATGCTTACCAAAACCTAGATCACCACACAAAATCCAAGACAACTCCGTCGACTTTATTCCAAATGTTCGCGCTATATCATCATTATGTGGCGACTCTCGATCGAAAATCTTTCGGCAGAATCGGAATTGCTGATAAACATCATCTCCGTATCTCTTATGCTTCTGATATTGCGCTATTAAAGGAAGGCGTGGTGCGCTTACATAATGCGGCAATCGATGTTGAAGGATTTCAAAAATTTATGCAAAAACGCGACAATTTATATTAGCTATGAAAATTATCATTGCCCCCGATTCATATAAAGGTTCCCTCTTAGCAAATGAAGTTGCATTGACTATTGAACAAGGGCTCTCTCATGCATTGCCCAATGCCAAATTTATTCGTGTACCCATGGCAGATGGTGGAGAAGGAACCCTAGACAGTTTACTTGCGAGCTGTCCTCTTACATTACACACAACTGAAGTCACCAATCCAATTGGCGAAAAAATCAAGGCTTCCTTTGGGGTATTGGAAGATAATACGGCAGTCATTGAAATGGCAAGCGCTTCAGGCATAAGTTTAATTCCAATCGAAAAACGCAACCCCTTTAACACAACCACTTTTGGCACGGGCGAATTGATTCGCGCGGCATTGGATTTTGGCTGTCGCCGCTTTATCGTTGGACTTGGCGGCAGTGCGACTTGTGATGGCGGCGTTGGTGCGCTAGCAGCGCTTGGAGTTCAATTTAAAGACGCCGCTGGAATAAAGATAGAACCGACGGCTGCTGGTTTAGAGAAGCTCAAAACCATTGATATGGCAACGATCGATCCGAGACTCACCTTTTCTGAATTTATCCTCGCGCATGACGTGGATAACCCATTATTAGGCCCACAAGGGGCTTTAATGTATGCCCCACAAAAAGGCGCAACGCCCGAACAAATTATTCATCTGCATAAAATATTAGAACAATATGCGCATCTGATTGCAAATATGACCGGTAAAATGGTTGGCAATTTACCTGGCACCGGTGCCGCTGGCGGATTAGCCGCGGGCTTATACGCTTTTCTAAATGCAACTTTAGAACCCGGCGTTTCAAAGATGATAAAGGCCGTACAACTTTTTGAAAAAATGCAGGGCGCGAGTTTAGTGATTACTGGAGAAGGACAAATAGACGCGCAAACGATTCACGGAAAAACGCCGATAGGCGTTGCGCAATGCGCAAAAAAATTACAGATACCGGTGATTGCCATTGCTGCACGTTTTGGAAAAGGGTATCATGAAGTCTATAGTCATGGGATCGATGCGGTATTTAGTATTGTCAATGCCCCCATGTCAACTGAGATTTGTCATACATTTACTAAGCCCTTATTGGCCGCAACAGCCAACAACATTGGCCGTTTAATCAACTTAGGAATTCATAAATGAAACCCAATATTTTTGTGACGAGAATGTTGCCTGAACCCAGCATGACTAAACTGAAAACATATTTTAACGTTACGATAAATCCAGATGATCGGGTTTTGGATAAACATGAGATTATTGAGGCTATACCTAATCAAGATGCTTTGTTATGTCTTCTAACGGACACCATTGATAATACAGTCATTGACGCAGGAAAAAAACTCAAAGTCATTTCAAATTATGCGGTTGGTTTTAATAATATCGATATCAAAACAGCAACGGCACGCCATATTCCCGTTTGTATTACCCCCGGCATTTTAACCAACGCAACGGCTGATCTCACCTGGGCATTGATATTAGCCATCGCACGACGTGTGGTAGAATCTGATAAATTTACACGTGAAGGCCTATTTAACGGCTGGGCGCCGAATCTTTTTTTAGGCGGGGATGTCACGGGAAAAACGCTCGGCATCGTTGGCATGGGCCGTATTGGACAAGCCGTTGCTAAGCGGGCAATGGGTTTCGAAATGAAGGTCGTTTATACTTCTCGAACGGATAAAAAAATCTCGAATGCGCAATTTGTTTCCTTAAATGAATTATTGGAAGTTTCAGACTTTGTTTCTTTACACACCCCTTTAACCTCTGAAACAAAACATTTAATCGATACCGATCAATTTCATCGCATGAAAAAAACCGCTTATTTAATTAACACTACCCGCGGCCCCGTTGTTAATGAACTAGCACTTTTAGATGCACTTAAGACGAATATCATTGCAGGCGCTGGGTTAGATGTTTATGAAAAGGAACCGCTTATTACACCCGGCTTATTAGCATTGGATAACGTCGTTTTACTCCCCCATATCGGGAGCGCAACCGTTGAAACTCGCACCAAAATGGCCATATTGGCCGCTGAAAATGCCATTGCCATTCTACAAGGGCAAAAGCCGCATGCCATTGCTAATCCAGAGGTTTTAACGTAAAAATTAGGCTGCAATCACAAACAAAGAAATAATACAACCCAAACCTAACAACCAAAAAATCGTTCTTAAAGTGGCTTTATCGGTTATATAACAAATGGCATAAATAATTCGAGTAAGAATATAGGCGATGGCTAGATTATCGATGGAGGATTGCACGGCGTCTAGTTGCTGCGCAATAATGACTGCAGCCATAAAACCAGGTGAACCCTCGAAGGTATTAGATTGTACCCAATAGGCGCGTTTGCGCCAGCCTTTTAAATGATCTAAATAAGCGCGCGAGTAATTGTCATATTCAGGACCCCATTTCGCCAAAGTTGTAAAAATATAAGGAAAAATAATAATGGCTAGAACGCACCAATAAGCAATAGTCATGTTAACTCCTTTTAACGTAGAGTGAGGGTTGTTAAATCTAGCCCGGAGATCTTTAGTAGCTCGATAAAGTCTTCCCCAAGACGACCCGCCATTCGTGTATAATACACCTTAATGTAAGTCTTTAAAATATAATTGTAACTGGGTAACGTTAATATTTGTAATATTTTCTTAGCTCTTTCTACTTCTCGTTTCTGTGAAGGCCGACAACGCTGAAATAAGATCGCTGCCAAAATAGAGGTCTTACCAGCTCGCTTTTCTTGGTTAGATTGATAAAATGACGCAATACATTCGTCTAAAACCCGATCTTTATCCCATTCAACCCACGTATCATAAAAATTCATAATCGATTTTTTTAAGGCCGCAATTTCACCACGCGCGTCAAAATTTCCTCTAAACATTAACATAAACATCATAGCAGGAACACTGGCTTCCACATTTGCCCAAGAACAATTACCGCTTAATTGATAACGCGCTGGCAAGGTTGTAAAGGGTTTTAAATTTAAGATATTTTTAATTTCTGTATTGATATATTCATCATTTTTATTATTGTACATCAGATCTTTTAAAAAATCGGGATTAAATGCGGTCATATTCCCCACTTCACTGATAACCACGGTATCTACAATATGTTTAACGCCCCGATCGCATTTTGCAAATAAATTTTTATATTTAATAAAAGTGATAGCATGCCCCTCATAAGAAACCGGAATAACCACCAGTTCTTGGCTTAAAATATGTCGAATATGCGCATCTTGCTCTGCTGGGATTTCAGTTGCATATTTATAAGGTACAATTTCAGCCGAATTTTTGAGGGCTTTTGCTATTTTGGTCAGCACAGCGGTGTAGGCCTTAAAATACCCTCCCGCGGAACTTGCCATAAAACTCAATAAGGTTTTTAGGATAATCCCGACGGTAAATTCTAAATAAAATCCTTCATAACTTAAATCTATAAAATAACCATTAGGCGTTAGAATGCGTGCTTTTCCCACCAATTCATAACGGTGTCCAATTAATTTTGCATTAATAAAATCTAACGCAAAATTAAGATCAGCGCCATGAGAAGTTAGCAGTTTTATAAGCTCGGTTTCTCCCCTTAACAAAGGATTCACTAACATGGGTTGCCCATCCGCGG
This sequence comes from Pseudomonadota bacterium, assembly GCA_021848375.1. Taxonomy (GTDB): domain Bacteria; phylum Pseudomonadota; class Gammaproteobacteria; order UBA6186; family Azoamicaceae; genus CADEGZ01. The sequence goes on from JAJZUR010000014.1 coordinate 7,824, forward strand.
AATAATGATTGGGATTGGCTTTATACTCTAAATAAAGTTCACTTAAATTCCTTTCTCTTCGATTGATTGACCATTGTAAAGCAGTCTGGCCACTAATATCCTGTTGATCGATTTTGGCACCGTGTTCTAATAATAATCTGGCAATATGCAGATCTTTTTTGAGGGTTGCTTCAATTAAGGGAGTCAATCCATAAATGTCTTTTTCATTTACATCTGAACCTTCTTGTAAGAGCTTTGCAACCCCATTATAAGTGCCAAATAATATCTCTTGTGAAAGTGACACGTTACATTCCTTGCGGTCGCGGCGGTGGAATGTGGCGTGTGGGTCGCGGCGGCTCCGGGGTATTTTTTAAAATGTAATTGAGCGTTTCTTTAAGCTTCTTTTCAAATTTCGGTGTAATGACAGGGGCAGACTTTGGTTTAGGCTGATTGGTGAGCTTATTTTTCAGTTTATGGGTTAATTTATTCGCCAAATCCACTTTGTCCTTGAGTTTTTTATTAACCAAATTTTCGAGTTCTGCCTTATCTAATATTTGGCCTTCGATTAATTCTTGCCATTCTGGTGAAATAACTTCAAGCGGCATGCCTCCCATTTCTTTAATGAGCGGGTTTGGTTCAACATTAATACCGCCGGAAGTCCGGCGATTGGCATTTTCTAAATCCTGGGTAAGAGATGCCTCATTTTGTGGATTTAAAAGCGCTTTTATTTTTTCATACGCTACCTTTATTTTGCGGGGCATATCTTCTACCGGTGCAACTTTTTTATTGGTTTCTAAAATTTCTCTGATGTATTGCAATTCACCCAGTACCCCTTGTACTTGTTTTTCAGTTGTGGTGAGTAACATCAGATCATCGTCTTGTTTTTCAGCTGCATATTTTTGAATAAAATCGATAGAAGAAGGCAAAGAACTTTTATCTTCCCCAAAGGATGAATGAACGTTTTGTATTTGCTTGATTACCATGGCGCGCGCTCATTAAAAACACTTAATTCTAACATAATGTTAGGCACAAATTGTCGCCAAAAGTTCCCAGGAGGACCGAATCCGTGCAACTACTCCATTTTTACCCAGTCATATTCTGTTGTGACTTCGAGATTCTCTCATCCCGCGAAAGCGGGGATCCAGTCACAAATAGCGCTATAAATGTTTAGACTGGATTCCCGCTTTCGCGGGAATGACGGTACAAAGGGGAGATGACGGCATGCTGGGTAGTTACTTTATATTCAGATATGATATCGTAAAATCTTATATCTGAATAAGCGAACGGGAAAAGATCTCATGCAACTCTCTAAAACCACCCTCAAAACCCCTGTGGGAGACCTCACCGCGATTGCTTCTGAACACGGGTTAGTGGCGTTGTCGTATCTGCCGGAAACGGCTTGTGTCTCAGCCTATATCCAACCGATTTACCCGAAGCCGGCCTTCGGAACAAAGTTTCGCCAAAACTTGGACATAACCAGAATATGGCTTGCAGAGTATTTCAAATCTAACTTTGAAGGGCTGATTTATCCTGCATTTGATCTATATGGTAACCAACTTGCTGTTGCAGCGTGGAAAAAATTGCTTTCAATCCCCAGTGGCAAAACCCAATCCTATAGCGAGCTCGCCAAAACTCTGGGTAAGCCAAATGCTGCAAGAGCTATTGGACGCATCATGAGTCAAAATCCAATTGCCATTCTGCTTCCCTGCCATCGCGTCATCGGCGCAAATGGAACCCTCACCGGTTACGGTGGCGGTCTTGAGCGAAAAATATGGTTACTACGACATGAAGGCGTTTTAGGAGTGACTTAAGCGCCCCTTTTTGTGAAAGGGGCGCCGCAAATGATCCTTACTCCTGAACTGCTTGTTTTAACGGTTTCAATGCAGAAAGCTTAACTGCTAACCGCGAGGGCTTGCCAGGTATAACCACTTCTTGTCCGGTTAATGGACTAACCATCTCTCGCGCTTTAGTGGCTTTTTTCTTCACTCGACGAACTTTAATACCCACCATTGGAATAATAAACTCACCTGATCCACGCTTACGCATATGAGAATTTAAGAGATCAGTCAATGCAGAAAATACGGATTCAACTTGAACCTTAGTGAGATCGGTATTTTGAGCAATCGATCGTAAAATTTCAATGCGGGTTTGTTTTTCTCGCCCTAATGTTTGTTTAGGACTGCCCGATTTCTTCGATTTTTTACTTCCCATCATTTACTCCAACTTAATAATAGAGGAAACTGTCGGCAAATTATGCCAAGTCAATGAATAGATATCAAGTGTTTTTTTATGATTTATTTTCCACTTAAAGCGCTTGAATACATTGCGGTCCTTCAAAAGCAGGATTATTTACTACGGTCGATACTGCGTAGATTTCAAAGTTATTCTCTTCTATCCCATTTTCTCTATCATACATCAAAGGTTCAATCTGATCTTTTAGGGAAGATCCAGGATTTAACCAGGTTGAATAGGTTGAAGGCGGAAGTATTAATGGCATTCTTTCGTGGAACGCTAATAAATGTATATCCGCAACGGTTGTCAAAATTGCACAAGTCTCGTTTTCCCAAATACCGGCAAATGCAAATATGGAGCGATCTTCTCGACGGATATAATAAGGTTGTTTAATTTTGCTTATGGTTTTCCACTCGTAATACCCATCTGCAACCACTAAACAACGACGTTTTTGAAAGGCGTGTCGAAATGAAGGTTTCTGGCTTATGGTTTCTACCCGCGCATTGATAAAACCTTGTTCTTGCTTTCCTTGCCTCCATGCCGGCACAAATCCCCATTGTAAAAATTCAATAGTTCCAGGCACTTTCAGAACTGGTACCACTTGTGAAGGCGCTATATTATAGCGAGGCTTCATGACTATCCCATTTTTTAAATGAAAATGTGCAGCTAGCACATCGGCGGAAACCGTTAAGGAAAAGCGACCGCACATGAGAAAACCTCGCAACAAAAGGGACCCTGCCCTATAATACCAAAGAATCATGCTCGTGCAATAAGGATCCCAAATGGCAGATAATAGTTACCTGCGTTATTTAAACGAGGCCATTAACTTCCTGAAAGAAAGTGGACTGTACAAGGGAGAAAGAGTTGTTACTTCCCCACAACAGCCGATGATTCAAACCACGGATGGACGTACCACCATTAATCTTTGTGCTAATAATTATTTAGGACTCGCAAACCATCCGGAAGTGATTGCGGCTGCACGCAAGGCACTTGAGAAGGACGGTTTTGGCATGGCATCCGTCCGCTTTATTTGTGGAACCCACCAAGATCATAAAGCCTTAGAACAAAAAATCAGCCTTTTTTTACAAACGGAAGATACCCTTTTATATTCCTCCTGTTTTGATGCGAACACAGGCTTATTTGAAACATTGCTTCAAGAAGAAGACGCCATCTTGAGTGACGCTTTAAACCACGCGAGCATCATCGATGGGATCCGGCTTTGTAAGGCCAAACGCTTTCGCTATGCCCACAATGATATGAATGATTTAGAAATTAATTTACAAAGAAGTCAAGCCTGTCGTTATCGCCTTATTGCAACTGATGGGGTTTTCTCAATGGACGGACGCTTGGCTAATCTCCCTCGGATCTGTGAATTGGCAAATCAATATAATGCCTTAGTAATGGTGGATGATTCGCATGCCGTTGGTTTTATGGGCAAAGAGGGTCGTGGTACTCCTGAATACTTTGACGTAATGAATCTCATTGACATTTACACCGGAACGTTGGGCAAAGCATTGGGAGGCGCTTCTGGGGGTTATACCTCTGGCCGGCGAGAAATCATTGAATGGCTGCGGCAACGTTCACGACCGTATTTATTCTCTAATACGCTTGCCCCTGTGCTTGCTGCAACAACGCTCTTTGCCTTTGAGCTTATACAAAGCACACCAGAACTTCGAGAAAAACTACATTTTAATAGCCGCTATTTTCGAGAACAATTGGATAAGTTGGGGTTTTCTCTAATTTCAGGGGATCATCCTATTATTCCCATTCTGATCGGGGATGCCAAACTGTCCGCTACGTTTGCAGAAGAATTACTGCACGAAGGGATCTACGTCATTAGTTTTTCTTATCCGGTTGTTCCTGAAAAAGAAGCGCGCATCCGCACGCAAATGTCCGCCGCTCATACCAAAGAACAATTGGATATCGCAATAGCAGCATTTGAGAAGGTGGGCCGCAAACTAAGGATTATTTCATGAAAGCATTGCTTAAATTGAAGCCAGAAAAGGGACTTTGGTTACAAGATGTTCCGTTACCAACCATTCAAGATGATGAAGTGTTAATTAAGATTAAGACTATCGCCCTTTGCGGTACCGATCTGCATATTTATCGTTGGGATGGTTGGGCGCAAAAGCATATTGAAACCCCTCTCATCATCGGCCATGAATTTATGGGTGAAATTGCCGCCATCGGTAAAAGAGTGACCCACTTATCCGTTGGAGAAAGAGTCTCCGGGGAAGGTCACATCACCTGTGGACATTGTCGAAATTGCCGAGAGGGACAGCAACATCTTTGTCCCAACACGATTGGGATTGGGATCCAACGTAACGGAGCGTTTGCAGAATATTTAGCGCTCCCTGCACGAAATGTGATCCCAATTCCACCAGCACTGTCCGATGATGTTGCCACTATCTTAGATCCCCTTGGCAATGCTGTTCATACCGCTTTAAAGTTTGATCTCGTCGGTGAAGACGTGTTGATAACCGGCGCCGGACCCATCGGTTTAATGGCAACAGCCATTGCAAAACAAATCGGCGCAAAAAATATTGTGGTCACTGATCTAAATGATTATCGTCTAAAATTGGCCAAAGATTTTGGCGCAACCAAAACAATTAATATTCAAGATCTTTCTCTAACACAAATTTTGAGCGCACTTGGAAAATCTTTTGATTTTACGGTAGGGCTTGAAATGTCCGGACACATTTTTGCCTATCAGCTTATGCTGGAGTCTTTAAGTTATGGTGCGCACCTTGCACTACTTGGGATCCCAGAACAAGAACTTTCCCTAGATTTCAATAAAATCATTTTCAAAGGGTTAACACTGAAGGGAATTTACGGGCGAAAAATGTTTGAAACCTGGGATAAAATGATCCATCTACTAGAAAGCGGATTAAAGATTTCTCATGTCATTACCCATCATTTTAAGGCTAAAGCGTTTGAACAGGCATTTGCTAAAATTGGCTCTGGCGAGGCTGGCAAGATAATTTTATCTTGGTAAAAGGTAACGTAATATGATTTATCTCTACATTCTATTAAAAAATCGTTACTCAACGGTCACGGATTTGGCTAAATTCCGGGGTTGATCCACATCCGTTCCGCGTAACACGGCAACATAATAAGCCAATAATTGCAGCGGGATAGTATAGAGAATGGGCACAAAAAGATCCGAAATTTCCGGGATCTCTAAAACATGGATCCCAGTGCTCGATTCTATCCCAGCAGATTTTGGCGCAAACACGATAAGCTCGCCACCCCGCGCGCGAACTTCTTGTATATTTGATTTTAATTTCTCAATCAGACGGTCATTGGGCGCAATCACCACCACCGGCATTTTCTTATCGACCAATGCTAACGGCCCATGTTTCAATTCCCCAGCTGGATAAGCCTCGGCATGGATATAAGAGATTTCTTTTAGTTTTAAAGCGCCCTCTAGCGCTATCGGATATTGTAAGCCTCTGCCTAAAAATAATGCATGCGAGCGATTGGTAAATAATTTGGCCAAGTCATGAATAGCCTCTGCGCCAGCAAAATAGCCCTGAATAATATCGGGTAGTGCAGTTAAGTGTTGAATTAATTCTTTTTCTTTTTCAGTATTCAACCCGTGTCTACGCCCTAATACCACTGTTAATAAGAACAAAGCGACGAGTTGCGTCGTAAAAGCTTTAGTAGAACATACGCCTATCTCGAGTCCCGCGCTGGTTAAAAAAACCAATTCCGATTCACGCACCAAGGAACTATCTGGAACATTGCATATACTAAGAACGCCACAATAATCTTCGCGCTGAATACTTCTTAGCGCAGCCAATGTATCAGCCGTTTCACCGGATTGCGAAATACAAATTAACAGCGTATTAGGTAACACCACGCGCTTTCGGTAACGAAATTCGCTTGCGATCTCAACTTGACACGCTAATCCACTCAAATTTTCTAACCATAATCTACCAACCATGCCCGCATGAAAACTGGTTCCACACGCAATGATCTGCACATGCTCCGTTTTATCAAAAATTGCGGAGGCATTCACTCCAAAAACCCGTTCTAACACTCGCCCCACATGTAAACGGCCGGTTAATGTATCTCGAATAGCCGTTGGCTGTTCAAAGATTTCTTTTAACATAAAATGGCGGTAACCCCCTTTGTCAACCGCATCTGGCTGAAAAGTTCTGGTATAGATTTTTCGCTCAATAAAATGCCCGGTTTTATCGAAAATTTGGATGGATTTTTTGGTAATTTCTGCAATATCACCATCTTCTAAGTAAATAAATTGCTCAGCAACTCGCTGCAATGCAAGCGCATCGGAGGCTAAAAAATGTTCTCCGTTCCCCATACCCACCACGAGCGGAGGACCGGATCGTACACCAATAATGCGATCCGGATCTTGTAAATCCATCACACATAAGGCATAAGCGCCCTCTAACTCTTTAACCGTATTTTTGACTGCAGATAACAACGTTTCGCCTTCTTTCACGCGTTTGGCAATGGCCCACGCAACGACTTCAGAATCGGTATCCGATGACAACTCTACGCCTGCAGCAAGAAGTGGTTCTTTTAAAACTTGAAAATTTTCAATAATCCCATTATGCACCAACACGATGCGATCATCCGCAATATGGGGATGTGCATTTCGTTCGCTTGGGATCCCATGGGTTGCCCAACGCGTATGGGCAATTCCGGTATGCCCAGAAATGGGGGATCGGTTCAACATTTCTTGTAATTGTGAAACTTTACCTTCTGCACGCAACCGCGATATACCACCTTCTTCTAAAATCGCAATCCCCGCAGAATCATAACCCCGATATTCTAAACGGCGAAGGCCATCCATCAGAATAGGAACAATATCTCTTTTTGCTATAGCGCCTACAATTCCACACATGCTCTATTTCTTCTCATCCTTTTTGTTATTCCAATTCGCAATGGTACGATGTTCTAAACGATTATGCACCAAATGATGTGCGGGGACATCTCGTGTCACCGTAGTGCCAGCGCCAATGGTAACGCCCTCACCAACCGTGAGCGGCGCAATCAATTGTGAATTTGAACCAATGAAAACCTTATCGCCAATAATGGTTTTATGTTTATTTTGCCCATCATAATTACATGTAATGGTACCCGCTCCAACATTCACACCTGCACCCAATGTCGTATCGCCAATATAACTTAAATGACTAATTTTACTGCCTGTTCCAACGGTTGACGCTTTTATTTCCACAAAATTTCCAATGCGAGCTTCTTCTGCTAATTCAGTACCGGATCGAATGCGGGCGAAGGGTCCAATTCGGCAATTTTTACCGATAATCGCCCCTTCAATTACACAATTGGCTAAAATATCAACATCATCATGTACTATCGAATTTTTTAATACCACGTTTGGCCCAATGTTTACCCCGTTTCCGAGTGTTACTTGTCCCTCAAAAATTACATTAACATCAATGACCACATCTCTACCGACGCTTACATTTCCGCGCACATCAAAACGCGCGGGATCATGCAACGTAACGCCTTGGCGCATCAATTGCTCTGCCTGAAGGCGTTGAAAAATACGCTCAACATTCGCTAATTGAATTTTGTCGTTAATCCCCAACGCTTCCCAATGATAACGTGGTGAAACGGTAGTTATCGGAACCCCGTCCGCACTGGCCATGGCAACAATATCCGTTAATAAATATTCTTTTTGAGTATTGTGTGCCGTTAGTTTTGGAAGCCATTTCGTTAAGTATTGTTGGGGAACCCTAAAGAAACCAGCATTCGTTTCAGTGATCTTTTTTTCATCAATCGTTGCATCTTTTTCCTCTACAATACGCAGCACTTTGCCATTTTGATCTCGAATAATTCGGCCAAAACCAGCGGGCTCTACGAGCGATTCGGTGATTAATCCAAGCGTATCTTTAGGGATTGCTAGCAAGCGTTGCAGCGTTTCCATCAAAATTAACGGCATATCGCCATAGAACAACAAAACATTTTCACTTAAATTCAGTGCGGGCAATGCTTGTAAGGCTGCATGACCGGTTCCCTTCTGTTCTTTTTGTTCAATAAAAATAACATCAGGATAATCTGCCAAGGCATTTTTTAGTTGTTCGCCTTGATTTCCAACAATGACAATGATTTGTTGTGGATTTAACTGACTAATCGTCGAAATGATCCGCTCTATGATGGGTATACCCCCAATAGGATGAAGAACCTTAGGCAAGGCAGACTGCATTCGGATCCCTTGACCCGCTGCCAATACCACGGTTGAAAAATTCATATAGCCTCTTTTAAAATAAAATATATCCTTCCAACTAAAGATCCTATTGGATTGATTGTTGTACCTCGGCTCATTTTACGAGGTCAGGCAACCTAATTCAAGGTTAAGGATTATCCTGTCACTTTTTGTCAACGCCATATTTTGGTGATGAGGGTTTTAATTCGTCATACAGTGTCAAAACGAGCTTAGTCGCCACATCAGGAGATAAAATCCTATTCAACTGTTCTGTTTTTAAAACGCATAGATTTTGAACCTTGTTTGGAAATGCAGTATTATAATTTCTGGATTTTTTGTCGTGAGGTAATTTATCAAATTCAGCTAATGTGATTCCTTTATGTGCTTGCAGTTCTCTTTTGATTTCTTCAGAACTTTTGGTTGTTGAAATCGCTAACACATGAAAATGTGAAGTAAGATCGGTTTTTTCCATCATCCCATACATATGACCCTGTCCAATCACACACATTACATCTCCTGTTGAATTGTTCTTGGCACAATCAACCATGGTTTGATCTCTCTTGGCAACAATTGCTTCAGAATCCAGCGCTTTGGACTTGGCACTTAAGCTAGTTTGATCCACATCAATGGGTATAATATTGACTTTATCTTGTTTCACTTGATTTAAAAAACTGATACTCGCCACCCATGAATTTCCCCTAGTAAGGGCAGTACCATGTTTCATAAAATGATCAAGCATGGCTTCATCTTTCTCTTCTAATACTGATTGAATGTTGTAGATGTTTGTAGCAACCTTATATGCCATCAATTCTATCACATAAGAATTTAAATTCTCATGGCCTTCCCCTATTAATAACATCAATCTTTTACCAGATTTATCCGCCGCTTCTTTCGCCTGTTTGATTTCTTCAATAATAGAACGAAATACAGCTGTAAATTGTTCTTCAACCGGGTTTTTTTCAAACTCTTGTAACGTTGCTGTCGATAATAAATTAAAGATGTCTTTATGACGAACGAAATCTGTCATAAATCTTTCATACGCATATTGAACAGGCCAGCTGCCGATCGAAAAAGATTTTTTACTTGGATCCCCGGTAAATTTTTCTTCTTTGTCATCAATATCAATATGGCCTATACAAGGATCGGCCCCTTTTTCTAATAATAATTTTGCCAACAGGAGATCGTTTGTTCGAGCGGCTTCTTCCAACATGGTATTAGCCGTCATATCCTTTCGATAATTGGGCTCAGCGCCAATGGCAAGCAATTTTTGAATTTCTGTAAACTTCCCCGAATCTTTTGATACGGGTTCTGATACAAAAATGCTATCCTTTACAATCAATGCATATAGTCTTTCATTAACGATCTGTTGCAGATCTGGCTTTTGCTTTAAAATTTCTGCGGCTTCTTTTAAATTATCCTTTTTTAACGCTATTTCTAGTTCTAGTAAATCATGATT
>JAJZUR010000015.1 GCA_021848375.1 Pseudomonadota bacterium
AACCGACAATAATGAAATCATTGAGGTATCGAGAAATGATATTCAAAAAATATCTAATACAGAGGTTAATTTTAATATAAGTCATTTAATCCAAAGCATTAGGAATTTGATCACGCCTGCAATAACGCAAAAAAACTTAAAATTAGCCGTTGAATTTGATGAACAAATTCCTTCTTCTTTAATTGGTCAGCGCTTAAATGTTTATCGAATTCTACTTAATTTAATTTCTAATGCGATTAAATTTACTGAACAAGGTGGTATTAAGATTAGTTTAAGGCTGATAAGACAAACCAGTACCGAAGCTTTTATAAAGATGAGTGTTCAAGATACCGGTATTGGGATCTCTAAAGATAAATTAGAAATTATATTTGAACGATTCACTCGGCTTAATCCTGCGTACGAAGGGATTTATAAAGGCAGCGGCTTGGGTTTGTCCATTGTCAAAAAATTTATTAAGGAAATGCAGGGTGAAATTTCCGTGGAAAGCGAAGAAGGAAAAGGAAGTACATTCATCTGTATCTTCCCCCTTAAAAAAATACAGAAATTTGAGGATAAGGCGCCTAATAATGAAGAGTTATTGAACGTAAATGAAGTTGAGTTTTTCACTGGAAAAAATGATAAAACCAATTTAACGACAACCTCTTTTGCTGCAAAAAAACCTATCGAACTTCATAGTTTATTACGTAATCAGTATAACATTTTATTAATTGAAGATAATTTAATTGCAGCTAACGCCATAAAAGATACTCTAGAATCCTTAAAATGTGAAGTCAATATTGCCTATACGGGATGCGCAGCAGTTGAAGTCTTTATGCCAGAAACGTATGATCTCATTTATCTAGATCTTGGTTTACCAGATATTGATGGGCTCTCGATTATAAAGATCCTGCGGAAAATTGAAGCTTATGCAAAACAAAAAACCACTATACTGGCCTTGTCTGCTCATATTGATGAAAATATAAAATTATCCTGTTTGCACAGTGGCTTCGACGGTGTTTATTCCAAACCATTGCTACGACATCAGGTAGAGCAACATCTTTTACTTTATGGAAAAATGTAGTCTGGAGTGCAAGCCTATGACCTGCAGCCAGTTTTTAGGCAGCCTTTTGTCGAGTAGTAGTAGACGTTTTTCTTTTCTGTCGGGTTGCAGCAGCTTTTCTGGCAGAAGCAGAACGCTCGGCCACAGGACGGGCAGCCGCCGCTCTTCCACCTTTTTTTCCGCCTTTTTGAGCAGGTTTTTTATTCTTCGGTTTTCCTACCCCGCTTCCGCCTTTTTTGCCTCCCCCCGTCATCTTGTTAACCGTCGCCCAAGCCCTTCTTTCAGCTTCTTTTTTGGGAGTACCGCGAGATTCATAACCTTCTTCAATGTGTTCTGCTTGCCTTTTTTGTTTAGATGAGTATTTTGCTTTAGAACCGCGCGTCATATATCCTCCTCTCTCTTCATCCATAACCAAAACGGGAACCAGTTTTTAGTTCCCGTTTTAGCCGTCATTTTCTTCGGAGCTAAACACTGCTTGCTACACTAGCATTATTTACTTTCTCATATTGCTTATAAACTGGGAGTTTCCCTAATTTAAATTAGCTCTCTATCGCCAAAAACCGCCAGTGTTTATCAAGGCCGACTTTTATACCAATTCTAGGGGATACCGAAAATTTGCATGTCTTTTTTATATCGAGCACATATAAATCCTTACTTTCAATAATATCCACTCCATTTTGTTCTTTGGTAATCCCAAAATATCTGCATAGTTTACCGGGTCCATTTAAATGAACATTCGTTTTATCTAAAAGCTGCACGCCTCTAATTAAAACGGCCGCCGGAAAACCTTTTTTTTCAGTCACAAAATTAAGGCAATAGTACATTCCATATATTAAGTAAACATACGCATGACCCGCTTCACCAAACATAAGCTTTGTTCTCGGGGTTTCTCCCTTTGCAGCATGGGAGGCTGGATCATCACCAAAATAAGCTTCCGTTTCGGTAATAATCCCATACTGACCATTGAAAACTACAACTTTTCCTAACAACGCTTCTGCAACCTGTAACGTCGGACGATTAAAGAATGAACGTTTTAGCCTTTTCGCTTTAGCAATATTCATTGGTCAAAACCAAATTCCATACCTTAAATTCTCTGTCGAACGGCTTCATATAAGCAAATGCCCGCTGCAACCGACACGTTGAGACTTTCAACAACCCCTGCCATAGGTATATGCATTAACACATCGCAATGCGCTTCGGTTAAACGACGCAAACCCGTGCCCTCTGCGCCTAATACCAGCGCAACCGAAGATTTAAAATCCATGGCAAATACGGATTGCTTAGCAGTGGCGCTAGTGCCTAAGATCCAAATACCTTGTTCTTTTAATTGCTCTAACGCACGAACTAAATTGGTGACTTGCACAATAGGAACAGTTTCGGCAGCGCCTGAGGCAACTTTGCGCACAATTGGCGTAATGCCGGCGGCCTTGTCTTTCGGAATAATAACAGCCGTAACGCCCGCGGCATCCGCGGTGCGTAAGCAAGCGCCTAAATTATGGGGATCTTGCACACCATCTAGGACTAATAATAAGGGCTTAGTTTTAAGGGGAGATATGTTTTCTAAAAGCTCGTCCAACGATAAGAGTCTTGGCGGGCGAATTTTTGCGGCAACACCTTGATGCGTTGCATCGGGTAACCAATTATCCAATTGTTTTTTGGTGAGGATAGTTAAGGCTATTTTTTGCGATTTGGATTGAGAGATAATGGAGGATAAACGTTGTTCATCACGAGAATCGACAATAAAAACTTCTAAGATCTGTTCTGGGTTTCTGTCAAGTAAACTTTGTATGGCATGAATACCGTAAATTAAATCGTCGCGCATGTCTATTTTCTTCTTCGTGATTTTCTTTTTTCTTTGCTGCGCGAGCGTTTAGAGCGTTTATGGCTGCCTTTTTTGTCCGCAGAGGGGTCTTTCGGATGATGAAAACGCTTTCCCTTTCGCTTAGAACCCTCTGGAGCACTGGTTAATTCAAAATCTATTTTTCTATCATCAATGTCAACTTTAATGACGCGAACTTTCACCTGACCACCGAGTTTATATTCTATGCCGCTACGCTCGCCGACCAAACGGTGATGAATAGCATCAAAAAAATAATAATCGTTACGTAAACTCGTAACATGCACCAGACCATCAATATAAATGTCTTTTAATTCTACAAAAAAGCCAAAGCGAGTAACGCCTGAGATGATCCCCTCAAATTCTTCACCAATGTGTTTTTGTATGTATTGGCACTTTAACCAACGAATAGAATCTCGAGTAGCATCATCGGCGCGCCGCTCAGTCATGGAAGTATGATCGCCCAATTTTACTAAAGATTCTTGATATTTCTCAGCTTTGGATTCTTCCATCTTTTTAGGCGTCCATTGCTTGCGCAAAACTGATTTTATTTGACGATGAACGAAGAGATCGGGATAACGACGAATGGGAGACGTAAAATGACAATAGGCAGGATAAGCCAACCCAAAGTGACCTAAATTATCCTTAGAATAAACCGCTTGACTTAATGAACGCAACAAAATAGTTTGAATAATATTTGCATCCGGCCTTTTTTGTACGGAACGTAATAATTTCGCATAATCGAGTGGCTTTGGTTGTTTCCCCCCGCCAAGTGGTAAGCCCAATTCATTTAGAAATACTCTGAGATCGGCCAGTTTTTCTTCCGGTGGTCCTTCGTGATTACGATATAAAGCAGGTAATTTATGTTTTTTCAAAAAACGCGCCGTCGCTACATTCGCGCATAACATGCATTCTTCGATTAAACGATGAGCATCATTGCGTTGAACCGGTTCGATCTGACTGATCTTACCATCTTTTCCAAAGAGGATTCGAGTTTCAACCGTTTCAAATTCAATCGCACCTCGCCGCTCACGCTCAATTCTTAAGACATCATATAATTTATGTAGAGTTTGAATATGGAGCAATAATTTTGCATATTGTTCTTTTAAAGTTTCATTGCCACCAGCTAAAAGAGCAGCAACTTTTGTATAGGTTAAGCGTGCGTGTGAACGCATGATCCCTTCGTGAAATTCATAGCGCGTCATTTTTCCATCCGCATTCACATTCATCACACAAACCATACACAGTCGTTCAACGTCGGGATTTAATGAACATAACCCATTCGATAATTTTTCTGGCAACATAGGGATCACGCGGCTCGGGAAATAAACTGAATTTCCGCGTTCTTGCGCTTCTTTATCTAATGCCGTATTCGCTCGTACATAATAACTCACGTCAGCAATCGCAACGTATAATCGAAAATTGCCATCCCGTTTTTCTTCACAATATACCGCATCATCAAAATCCCTGGAATCTTCGCCATCAATGGTGACAAACGGCAATTCCCGCACGTCTAATCTGCCCCGCTTAGCGGAAGCAGGAACGGTATCGGACAATTTATCGATTTCTTGTAAAACAGCATCTGACCAAATCTGTGGTAAATTATACGCGCGCGCCGCCGCCATCATTTCAATCCCTGGGGTATTTTCTCGACCCAAGACTTCCACAATTTGTCCCAACGGTTCTGACCAACGGGACGATTGTCGAATTAACTCTACAATCACAATATCGCCATCTTTTGCTTGTGCTTCTTTGCCTTGCGGGATCAAAATATTTTGTGCAACTTCTTTACCATGCGGAATCACATGACAAAAACCAGTTTCTTGCACAAAACGACCTGTCACCACAATGCGCTGTTGTTCGATAATTTCAACGAGTTTGCCTTCCCGCGGCGTATCCCCTTCGACCTCCAGCGTAGAAACAATCACCCGATTCCCGGTATAAACCGCATGCGCATCATCTAATGATAATAAGATCCGATTACTGCCATCTTTTGGTATTACCCAGGTTTTGGCATATTTACCTTTCTCGATAAGGACATTGCCTTCCAACAAGACGCGTTGACCAGCCGGCCAGAAAAATCCTCCCTTAAGACGCTCTAATTGCGCATCCCGTATCATTGCTTTAATTCGACGGTGTAATGCATCTTGAACTTCTTCATCAAGAAGTTGTAATTCCGCGATAAGCGTTTGATAATTCGCAGGTTTCCCGCGCCGCTTTAAGTGTTCTATGATAAATTCGCGACTCGGAATAGGGCGTTCATACTTAGAAGCCTCCCGTGCTGCAAAAGGATCAGATTTGCTTGTTTTCTTACTCATATTCCTATCATATCATTGACAATACCCTAAAGTCTCGGTAGATTTTGCCACACTGCTGCCGAGGTGGTGAAATTGGTAGACACGCAAGTTTCAGGTACTTGTGGAGGAAACTCCTTGGAGGTTCAAGTCCTCTCCTCGGCACCACTATTGATTTGCGCCCTGCCCAATACTTTGAAAATATTTAAAGAAATCTCCATCCGGTTTTAACACCAAGATATCGTTCTTGTCTTTAAACGTGTTTTTATAAGCCTCAAGGCTGCGATAAAAACGATAAAATTCTGGAGATTGATTGTAGCTATCGGCATAAATTTGGGCCGCTTTACTATCACCTTCACCTCGTAATCGCTCTGCATCCTTTTGGGCTTCCGCCAGCATTACACGCGCCATGCGATCGGCATCAGCACGTATAATCGCTGCTTTAGATTCCCCACTGGCCCGATAAGCAACCGCAACACGATTACGCTCACTGCTCATGCGCGCAAAGACTTTTGCGTTTACTTCGGGCGGGTATTCTACGCGATTAACGCGTACATCGACAATTTCCATCCCATATCCGGTAATGTCTTCGTTCGCTCGAAATCTTAGCGTTTCCATTAATTCTTTACGCTCACCAGACACAACATTTTGCAAGGTTCTCTGGCCAAATTCTGAATGCAAAACACCCTTTACATCTTGACTTAATAATTGATCAGCGCGATCACGCCCGCTAACGCCTTCGGCAACACCATGGGTCGTGTTATAATATAAAGCATAATCATTAATGCGCCACTGCACAAAAAGATCGACCATCAGTACTTCTTTTTCCTTCGTGACTATTCGCTCTGATGGCACTTCCGTCATATTCAAACGCGCATCAAAAATATGCACCACATCAATCAAGGGTAACTTCCAATGAAGCCCAGGATTATATACTTTAACTTTACCATCGCTATTTTTTTTAAGCTCCCCAAGCCTTGCGACAATGGCTCGATCCGTCTCATATACGGTAAACACACTCAAGCCGAATATCACTAGAACAATAACAATTGTCGTTATTAACGATGTAAATGATTTTATCATTGGCCCTTCTCCTTCGCCTGATTCGGTGCGGCAGTCGATACTGTATTGGCGGCTTCAGAAAGTTCGGTTGAACCTTCCGCCATCTTACCGCTTATTAATCGATCTAGCGGTAAATAAATAAGATTATTTCCCGTACCCGAATCAATCAAAATTTTATTAACACTATTTAAGACATCTTCTATAGTGTCTAAATACATCCGCGTCTGCATCACTTTAGGCGCTTTCTGATATTGGGGTAAAATAAGATTAAACCGCTGAACATTCCCTTCTGCAACTAGAATCGTTTCTTGTTTATATCCTAAGGCCTCATTTCGCAAACGCTCAGCATCCCCTTTCGCCCGCGGGAGCACTTCATTTTCATAAGCCCTTGCCTGATTTACTAATCGCTCTTCGTCTGCAGAAGCTTTAATCACCTCATCAAATGCAGCGCGAACTTCGTCCGGTGCTTTGGCAAATTGCATAACAACATCCAACACCCATAAACCTGTATTATAATTTTTTAAGGTTTCAATCATTTGTTCTTTCATTGCGCTTGCAATTTCAGAACGTTTTGAAGTTAACACTTCATCCATGGTCGATTGCCCAACTACTTGACGTAGCGCACTTTCAGCAGATTGATTCAAACTTCGAACTGGATTAACCACATTAAACAAATACGAACGCACATCATTGTTGTCCTCACCCACACGATACTGCACCGCAATGCCGACAGAAACAATATTTCCATCCCGTGTTAACATCAATCCATTATGATCGCTTGTTGCAACTTGCTCTACATTGACAATCTCTTTAGATTCAATCAAGGGTGGGATCCAATGCGGTCCTGGCCCTTCGGTTCGAATATATTTGCCAAAACGCATTACCACAGCCCGCTCAGGGGGATCAACAATATAGATCCCGGACAGTAAATATAAAACCAATATTAACGCGAAAACTACTCCGCCAAAGAAAGGAAACTCTTGCCCCCCACTCTCTGAACCAGAAAACTTTCCGCCACCAAATGCGTTTTTGATTCTTCTCTGAAATTGTCTCAAGATTTGATCTAAATCGGGCGGGCCCTGTTCCCCTCCCTTACGTCCCCATGGATTATGACTACCATTATCATTACCGCCTGGTTTATTCCACACCATCGGAAAACGACGTTTGATTAACTTATAGATTAACTTTCGTATGTTCATTCTTCACTCTGCTTCCATCTCATTTTTAACGCAGGATCGATACCACATAAATGATCCCATTTTTGTTTTGGCAATCGAATCTTCAATTGCCAATGCCCATCATCCTCAAGTGCCTCATCTAAAACTGCGCCCATTTCAAATAATAATGCCCGTTCTCGATATTGGTTGGGTAATAAACATAATTCTCCGGAAATCATTTTGTTACCCAATCGTTCTATCACCGCTTCCTTTAAGAGATCTAGTCCTGCCCCGGTTTTTGCAGAAACGAATACGCGCCGAATAACGCCAGCCTCATCCCTAAACATCTTTGGGGGTGCATCCGTTAGATCAATTTTATTGTAAACTTCTATAATGGGTACTTCCATAGCCCCTATTTCCGCTAACACCGCTTCCACCTGTTTGATATGCGCTTCCCTCAATTCATCTTGACTGTCAATCACATGCAACAGAAGATCGGCATCTTGCGTTTCTTCGAGTGTAGCCCGAAAAGCTTCTACCAATCCATGTGGTAGTTGCCTAATAAATCCAACAGTATCTGCGCATATGATATCGCCAAACGGTTCTAATGTTACCCTACGTAAGGTCGGATCTAAAGTCGCAAATAATTTATTCGCCACAAATACTTCAGAACCGGTTAGCACGTTAAATAATGTTGATTTTCCCGCATTCGTATAACCGACCAATGACACGGTACACAGTGAGGCATTCTGTCTTGTCCGTCGACCTTCTGCGCGTTGTTTTCGGACTTTTTCTAATCGTGCCTGAATATGTTTAATGCGTCCGCGTATTAAACGACGATCGACTTCTAATTGGGTTTCACCGGGACCTCTTAGTCCAATACCGCCCTTTTGTCGTTCAAGATGTGTCCACCCTCGCACCAAGCGAGAAGCATGGTGTTTTAGTTGAGCAAGTTCAACTTGAAGTTTCCCTTCATAGGTACGAGCACGTTGCGCAAAAATGTCTAAAATAAGTCCAGTTCTATCTAAAACACGACATTTTAATTCTCGTTCTAAATTTCTTTCTTGGGCAGGCGTTAGGGAATGATCAAACAAGGCTAGTGCGATTTTATTCTGCGCTACCATTTCTTGTAATTCTTGTACCTTGCCTTTACCAATACAATACTTTGCATCAGGCGCCTCGCGAGATGTTGATGTGACATCAATCACCTCAGCACCTGCTGATAGGGCAAGTTCTCGAAATTCTTCTAAATCGGGCGGTTCAGAATGTCGCAGAAGGAGATGGACTAAAACAACGCGTTCACCCCCTTCTGGTCGATCAATCAATTACATATTCCCCAACTCTTCTTCGTGCACGAATTCCTCTTCTTCTTCGTCCGATGCACCAGAAGCTAACTTCACATTGCGCGTCGGCACAACAGTTGAAATCGCGTGCTTATAGACCATTTGGCTGACACTGTTTTTCAGCAACACCACAAATTGATCAAAAGACTCAATATGTCCCTGTAACTTAATTCCATTGACTAAGTAAATAGACACGGGTACCCGTTCTTTACGCAAAGCGTTTAAGAAGGGATCTTGTAACATTTGCCCTTTAGACATATTTATTTTCTCCATCGTGTTATTGGGGCTCATACCTAAATTCCCCTTAAGTCAGGCAGTGTATCATGGTATTTAAAGAAGCTAAATGGTTATTTGGTAATACTTCGATATAAGATAAGCTTCTCAACCAAGTCAATTGACGCTTGGCCAATTGACGCGTCGCCGCAATAGCTTTTTCAACCATTTCTTCATATCCATATTCGCCTGTCAAATATCCCCAAACTTGCCGATACCCAACCGCCCGCATAGAAGGCATATTTAAATTCAAATCTCCCCTTTTATACAGTCTTTCAGCTTCTGCAACTAAACCTTGTTCTAACATCCGCATAAACCGCTCTTCAATTTTTTGGTGCAGCTTTTTTCGATCGGGAGGGAGCATGGCAAACACCCTCACCCGCCCCTGCGGGGCACCCTCTCCCGCAAGCGGGAGAGGGGAAGTAACAGCGAGGGCTTCGTGTTCATTCGTTCTCCCTCTCCCGCTTGCGGGAGAGGGTGGGGCAAAGCCCCGGGTGAGGGCCGACATCGGCTTCCCGGTAATTTCATAAACTTCCAATGCCCGTTGGATCCGCTGTGGATCATTCGGATGCAACCGCTTCGCCGTCAGGGGATCAATTTCTGCTAAGCGTTGATGCATCGCGGCCCAGCCAATTTGATTGGCCTCTTGTAATAACCGTTCCCGAATATGAGGATCCGCTGCAGGCAATATTGATAAACCTTCCAACAACGCTCGAAAATAAAGCATCGTTCCACCAACTAAAACAGGGACTCGCTTTCGCGCTCGACATTCTTCCATTATCCGCAGCGCATCTTTGGCAAATTCCGCTGCAGAATAGGGTTCGCTCGGATCACGAATATCGATTAAATGGTGGGGAACAGCGGCTCTTTCTGCGATCGTTGGTTTGCCAGTTCCAATATCCATCCCTCGATACACCATCGCAGAGTCAACACTGATAATTTCAATTGGGATCTGCTCTGCCAAGGCTAATGCCAACGCAGATTTTCCAACTGCAGTCGGACCCATTAAACAAAGTGCGATTGGCGTTGTCTTATCTTTCGTTTTATTCATAACTAAAATTTGAACATTAAAAATGATTAACCAAAAAACGATCTTAATTGTTCGAGTGTAAATTCTTTAGAACAGTGATTAAGATTAATTTTATGTTGAGTTTTGTTTATATCCTGCAATTCTAACCAAAATTGTTTTATCTCAGCATCGGATAAAACGTGTTGATTAACCAGAAAATCCGCAATAGTAGCAATCCCTTCTTCGATCGTCGAAACCCCTAACAATTTCAGCATTAATTTGTCTAAATTCTGAATGGCGTCTCCAAAAATGCTGGGCACTGTACGCACCAAAATCATTTCATGTCCTACCTGCGATATTTCAAAACCAAGGCGTACCCAATCAATTTCGGATGTCTCCAATTTTTCAACCCTTTTACCCATCGCAATCGATTTTGGCATCAATAATGCTCGTTTGCTAACGCCTTCTTGTGGATAGCTCTCGCCCAATGACGCTTGGATCCATGCTCGACGCGCTTCCTTGATATTCACCACCTGCAATCCAACTGCATTTTCAATAAATAAGAACTCTTTGTTCACAATAAAAAGTGGTTTAGTCCCTGTTGTTGCAGCAATCTGAACGTTTGTCACAGATGCCGCTGGCGTAAAGCGTTTCGGTTCAACCACCTGATGGTAAGGACGCCAATGAGTATCATCTTCTCGATAAGATCTTAAAAAGGAGAGATCGATGGCCGCCAGTTTTTTCACTTCTTCTTTCTCTTCAAACACTGTGCTTTTAGTCACTGACGATTTTTCTTGTTTTAGACCTTCCTGAATGGTATACGATAAAAAAGCATGTACGGTCCGCGCTTCGCGAAATCGCACTTCATGTTTGGTCGGATGTACATTGACATCGACAGCTCTTGGGTCACATTCAAAATATAATACATACGCAGGAAAGCGGCCCGGTATGGCGACATCTTGATAAGCTTGTCGAACCGCATGCGTCACTACTTTATCACGCACAATACGTCCATTCACATAAAAGTATTGCAGATCCGCAGCTGCCCGCATATATTTCGGTAATCCTAGCCAACCCCTAAGCGCTAAGCCATTAGATTCTGCCTGAATATAAAAGGCATCCGAGATAAAACTTTGGCCACATAACATTGCTACACGCCGCATTTCAGCTTCTGCATTTTGACAAATAGGTAAGCGTTTTTGTAAACGCTCGCCTTGTTGGAATTTAAACGCGACTTTAAACTGACTTAAAGCCACGCGTTTAAACATTTCTTCTAAATAGGCCATTTCAGTTCTTTCTGATCGTAAAAAATGCCGCCGCGCAGGCGTGTTATAAAATAAATCCCGCACTTCAATAATTGTTCCCGCCCGCTTTGGCACCGGCATTAAGTTAGGCGTTCCTTCACGTCCTTCAAGTTGTACACACCAACCAAATTCTTGATCGGGTACCCAAGAACTTAATTGTAAACGCGAAACAGCGCCGATACTGGCTAACGCTTCGCCGCGAAATCCATAGGAAAGCACATTTTCCAGATCGGTTAAGCTTTCTATTTTACTGGTCGCATGCGCTGCAAGCGCTAATTTAAGATCTTCTTTACAAATCCCACTTCCATTATCTTGTACGCGGATCAACCCAATGCCGCCTCGTTCAATATGAATGTCTATTTGCGTACTTTTGGCATCCAAGCTATTTTCTAATAATTCTTTTAATACGGAAGCCGGCCGCTCAATGACTTCACCGGCGGCAATTTGATTGGCCAACGAAACCGGAAGCGGGCGAATACGTTTCTGATCAGTCATCATGGTAAATAAGGTTCATCCTTTATTAAAGGCAGGGCATCTCAAATTAAAGCTATTGTACCGTCGTGATCTAGTACTCGTCAAAATAGCGGATTTTCGTAACAACCAAACTGAACAAATATACAGTAACATATTTATCTGTAACTGTTCAGGTACCTCAAAACGGATTTAAAAATTTGTGTAATCAAAATTAACATTACTACGCATCATAATTATTCTGTTAAGATAAAAGATTATTATTGTATAATATAAAGGCGGTTGATAGATACGTATCAAGATTATTATTATAAAAATTGTCGATAAGATACTACGTTTATTATTATGTCCTTGATTTATTGTTTGCCTCGATTAAATAAAACGAGTAATTATCAATCGACCATCCGGGATCCCGGTTAATTCTAAAGAAATATCTGCTTTTGGTAAAAAACCAGTCCCATGTTCTGGCCATTCAATGATGATAATTGCATCTTTATCAAGATAATCTCGAATCCCCATAAATTCTAATTCTTCTGGATTTCTGAGGCGATACAAATCAAAATGATAGATGGTTATATTTCCCACTTGATATGATTCGACAAGCGTGTACGTTGGACTTTTGACCGAGCCGTGAAATCCTAACCCTTGCAAAAAACCACGGACGAGTGTGGTTTTTCCAGCGCCGAGATCGCCTTTTAAAAAAATGACAGCGGGTGATTTTATTTTCTTTGCCAATTGTTCGCCAAATGCTAACGTTGCCGCTTCATTGGGTAGTATTTCTGAACTTAAGGATTCAGACACGAGTGAATACCATCCAACAAATCCCGTGCTATCATGCCGCGTTCACCTTTTTTGGCAGCAGCGTCTCCTGCCAATGCATGCACTAATACACCAAGACTGGCTGCATCACGATGCGGAATTTTCTCTGCAACCAGCGCTGCAATGACGCCCGTTAAGACATCTCCCATGCCTGCCGATGCCATACCCGGATTGCCTGCATGGCAGATCATAGGCTCTTTTTCTGAACCCAACACCAGCGTTCCCTCGCCCTTTAAAACTATCACACCCTGATATCGTTCTCGGAGCAAATGAATCGCTTTCACTCGATCCAATTGAACTTGAAAACGCGTTTGATCTAATAGCATCGCCGCCTCTCCTACATGCGGCGTTAAGATCCAATTTTCTCGCTGCAAATGATATGCCGGTAATAAATGCAATGCATCGGCATCCATTATTAAAGGCAGCGTAGTATTTAATACCCGTGTTAATAATTGCTTGCCCCACTCTTTTCGCCCAAGTCCTGGACCAATCGCAATTACCGTCGCACGCTCTAATAACGGATCTAAATCGGCAGGCTCTGCAACGGGATGCCCCATTAATTCAGGACAGCCGCTTAATAAGGCAAAAGCATGTTCAGATCTTGTTGCAACCGAAACTAACCCCGCACCCGCACGCAAAGCCGCTTCCCCCGCTAATCGACAGGCTCCGCCCATGCCATAATCCCCTCCTATCATCAGCACATGACCAAAATCGCCTTTATGTGCCGAGCGATCGCGCGGTGATAAATAAGCTTTAAATGACTCGAGTGATAAAGATTTCATCAGGCGGGTTCAATATTAAAGAAAGTATCGCGATAATGACGCAATTCAGCAATGGATTCTTTAATATCCTCCATCGCCAAATGCACTGATTTCTTTTTAAATAATTTCACAATTCCTGGCTTCCAATGTTTAGCAAGTTCTTTTATGGTACTCACATCCAAATTTCGATAATGAAAATACTGTTCCAATGTTGGCATATAGCGAAACAAAAATCGTCTATCTTGACAAATACTATTGCCGCACATAGGAGAGCGATTATGCGGAACCAGTTTCTTCAAAAATTCAATGGTTTTTTCTTCTGCTTCCGCAGTTGTTACCGAGCTGCTACGAACGCGATCAATTAACCCTGAACGGGTATGCTGTTTGGTATTCCATTCATCCATCGTGCTCAGAATTGCTTCTGGCTGAGATATCGCAAATATAGGGCCTTCTTCAATAATCTCTAAGTGACGATCCGTTACAATGGTTGCGATTTCTATAATGAGATCAGTGTCTGGATTAAGACCAGTCATTTCTAGATCTATCCAAATTAAATGGTTAGGACTCGATTTCATAGAATTTACTCAGCTATCAACTTAAAAATTCATCATACCTATATAATCTACAAACTTAAACAGCGGTCAAACAACTAACTTTTAACCATATTGCGTATTGCACAAAAATCGTTGACAAAGCATTTGGAAAAAGCCTAGCATGGAGTTTAGCTTGATGGTTAATGAGGATCTAGGAAGATTTTCGGTTTTTGTACATAGGAAGAGGGAATTACTGTGCGTACAGAACATTTGTTGGAAGCGTTAAATCAACGCATCGAAACTTTGGTTTCAGGTTCCTACACGGTGAGTGAAGCTCAACGGCGTGGGATTGCAGATAAATTTGCCAATAAATCACTAGACGAATTACACGAGCTTGTTCGTCAACTAGTGGATAAAGAAGTATCCCCCTGTAATGAATAAGTTGACCCTGATATGATGCTAAACTTAGCAAATCAGGAGCTTTATTTTGTTATCAAGATTACAAAATTATCTGCCGCAACATTTTATATCGACATTTGCTGGGTGGCTTGCCAATTGTGAAATTCCTTGGCTTAAAAATCGGCTGATTCAATATTTCCTCTGGCGTTACACCGTTAATTTGGCGGAAGCACTACAACCCGATCCTTACCAATATCGCAGTTTTAACGATTTTTTTACCCGTACTTTAAAAACTTCCGCTCGTCCCATTGCTGCTGAAATCAATGCATTAGCGTGTCCTGCCGATGGACAAATCAGTCAACTCGGACACATCAAACAAAATCAGATCTTACAAGTTAAAAATCACCATTTCTCTCTACAAGATCTGCTTGGGGGCGATACTAAGGAAGCAGTGCATTTTATGGATGGATCTTTTTTAACCGTTTATCTAGCGCCAGCAAATTATCATCGAGTTCACATGCCGATCGACGGCCGTTTAGTCAAAATGATCTATATCCCCGGGCGATTATTTTCTGTAAACTTCAAAACGACTATCCATACTAGCAATTTATTTGCTCGTAACGAACGCATCATTTCATTTTTTGATACCGCTATTGGGAAAGTTGCTGTTATTTTAGTCGGCGCAATGATTGTGGGAAGTATGGAAACCGTTTGGGCCGGCACCATCACACCGCCGAGAGGCAAATCGATCCAAACCTGGAATTATATAGAACCCGGCCTACTAAAAAAGGGAGAAGAAGTAGGACGATTCAAGCTTGGATCTACTGCTATTTTATTATTCGAACGAGATCGGATCACATGGGATCCCGAATTTATCACAACCCACCCCGTGCAAATGGGACAGCGCCTAGGGATTATTAAACCCTATCAATAGTGAATGCCATCACTTCTTCGATATGCTGGCACTTAAGTTTTAGCATTAACAGACGATCAAACCCTAAGGCAACCCCTGAAGAGGCTGGTAATCCTACTTTCAGCGCTTCAATCAAATCATATGGAATTGCAATCTCTGGTAAACCCAATTCTCGACGAAGTTCGCAATCCTCTTGGAAGCGCATCAACTGAACTTCCGGATCCGTTAATTCATGATAGCCATTGGCAAGTTCTATACCATCAACAAACACTTCAAATCGCTCAGCAACCCAGGGTTCGGTCGAACGAATTTTAGCCAATGCCGCTTTTGTTGCGGGATAATCATATAAAATCACAGGTCTTTCAAGACCGAGCTTTGATTCGATGCAATGGGTCATTAGAATATCAAGCCAATCATTGATGGTTAAAGTACGACGAACTTCCTCTGATATATTTATCTGATACTCTCTTGCACATTGCTCTAATTCTTCTACACTCGTTTGATAAGGATTGATATTAAAAGAACGTGCAAACAAGAATCCATACGTTAACCGTTCTGCTTTGGGGACATTTAAAACTAACCCTAATAAGTCATCAATTTCATCCATTAGCGCATGCTGATCAAAATCTGGTCGATACCACTCCAACATTGTAAATTCAGGATTATGTAAGCGGCCCGATTCATCATCACGAAAGGCTTTATTAAGCTGGTAGATCGGTCCAGAACCCGCGGATAATAAGCGCTTCATTTCGAATTCTGGAGAAGTTTGTAAATAATATTTTTTCTTTTCGGGATACTGTGGATTGGTATAGCACGCTTCGATTGGTTTTATATGCGGATGAAGTGATGTTGTGCTGCATAAAAGCGGCGTTTCAACTTCTAAAACCCCTCTCTTATGAAAAAAAGCTCTGATTTCTGCCAACAATTCAGCGCGCGCTTTCAGATTTTCAATGCTGGCACTGGGTTGCCAACCCTTATTCTTTGGCTCTAGAAACATATTGTCCCGTACGCGTATCCACTTTAATGAATTCATCGACTTGAACAAACAAAGGAACCCGAACCACAGCCCCCGTCTCTAACGTTGCCGGCTTACCGCCCCCGCCAGAGGTATCCCCTTTTAAACCCGGATCTGTATCTACAATTTTAAGAACTACAAAATTCGGCGGCGTGACACATAACGGCAGATCATTCCACAAGGTAACAATACAAATATCTTGTTCTTTTAGCCATAACCGACTATCACCAATAACCGCTTTATTAAATTCATATTGTTCGTACGTTTCAACGACCATAAAGTGCCAACGTTCACCATCGTTGTATAAATATTGCATTTCTTTATCAACGACATCCGCAGCTTCAACACTTTCACCAGACTTTAGGGTGCGCTCAATCACACGGCCCGTTTTTAAATTTCGAAATTTAACTCGATTAAATGCTTGACCTTTACCCGGTTTTACAAATTCATTTTCTAGGATAGCGTAAGGATCGCCATCTAAAATAACTTTAAGCCCACTTTTAAATTCATTGGTACTATACGTGGCCATGCATATAACCCCTCTATTTAATCACGCATCATCTTACCGTCGACGGCTCGTTAATACAAGTTCAACGTAGTTAATGCCTTTTTTGCCAGATATATGAGTAACCAAAAAAACATTAAGTTAGTTTGTATTCTTTCTTAAATTGTTGGGAGGAAGAGTATGTCGTATTAACCTCCATATCTTCCATATCCATCAACCCAGATTTTTTCTATATTTATCCCAAACTGAATCTGTACAATAAACGGCGGCAACAATAAATGCATCACAGAGAAAAGCTCATGCTCAAAATGCTTAAATGATATATAATCTCCCGTTTCCTTATAAGTTAATTTTTCTAACTCTACGGCGCTCATCTTAATTTTCTGTAACATCAGTAGTCCTTCCTTTTTGTGCATCCTTTTGTTTTTTTAATAGGTTGGGATCACTTTCTGGATTAGAAAAATCAAAATAAGGAAAAATCTCTTGCTCATTTATTGATGTTATTTGAATGCATTGCAAAATCTTTTTCACCATATTTATTACTTCAGCAGATGGCTTCGCCCCACCAGCCATAGAAAGTTCGATCTTATTAATGTAGTAAATAATGGCAAAACCCAACCCCTTTTTCTTCCTTTTTCATCGATACAAAAAAATGTTGCTTTAATTAGTCCGACCTGAATTAAACAAAACCCCCTTATTTTCATGATGAAAAATGTAAAAAACCAGGATATAATATTGCAGGGTTTTTAAGTTTAAGGATGAAAAGCTTGCAAACGATGAAAAAAACTGGA
>JAJZUR010000131.1 GCA_021848375.1 Pseudomonadota bacterium
AATTTCTTTTTGTAAATCAGATAAATTAGTTAGGCTTTTAGGATTTTCCTTTGTCGTTTGCATGTTGTAAACTCCGATGTAAGTGTGGATACTTTATCAGAGTTGACACAGTCTAGTGAACACTCCCAGATTGAGCCATTTTTTGAGCTTTAGGTGCATTCAGCGGTAATTTTAAAATAAAAGTGGCACCTTTGCCAAGTCCTTCACTTTCAGCACGAAGACTTCCGCCCATTTCTTTAGCGGAAAGGGCGCTAATATGCAAACCAAATCCATGGCCTTCCTTTTTAGTCGTAAAGCCATAGGCAAACATGGAGGTCAAATTCTTTTTATCAATTCCAAGCCCAGTATCGCTGATTGAAATAACCAGGAAGTTTTCATTTTTACTGGTCGCGATCGTAATTTCTTTTTGCGGCAAATTGCTTTCAATAATAGATTCTCGGGCATTTTTGATGATATTAACTAATAATTGGGAAACTTTCATTTTATCAATTACAATAGGTTCGTTAAAATCATATTTTCGGATAAATTTGATCTCTTCTTTGTTTGCTTGACCAGGGGAGGTTATAACAATAGCATCTTCTAGCAATCCTGAAATATTCACGGATTCGGTTACGCCTAAGTAGCCCCCATAGGATTGTTGAGTCATCACAATATTCTTGATATGTTGTATATGTTCTCCAAGAGCCTTCAACTCACCCATCATCAATTTTTGATCGCTTTCCCATCCGTCAGCCAGTAATTTAATGAATTCTAGAACATGTTTTCCTTGCGGATGTTCAATGAAAAAAGAGCCGAGCTTAGCTTTGTTTTGTTCAAGCAGGGTAAGAACCCTTGATAAATTGGAAAACTGAGAATTTGCTAACGTATCTATCAGAAAAGTACAAATAACATTCACACTATTTAAGACATTACCAATGTTATGTAAAACGCTGGTTGCAACATCTGCCATGCCAGCTTTGCGTGCTTCATGGACCAATTGCTTATGCAAGGATTTGGTATAAATTTCCGCTTGTTTGACTTTGTTAATATCTAAACAAGTTCCTCTAACCCCAATGATTGCGTTCGTGTTGGGATTACGATAGGCTTGACCATTCGTTAAAAGCCAGACAAAATCGTCCCCAGACTTTATGCGTATTTCATCAACAAAAGGAATGCCTTCATTTCTAGCGTTCGCGAATAAGTTTTTATGTTTTTCGCGGTCATCCGGGTGTAGATATTCATAAAATTCATCAAAAGAGGGTGGACCTAAAGCAGGATCTCTTCCGAATAATCTATAGGTTTCCGGCGACCATTGTATGATGTTTTTTTCAAAATTACGGTTCCAGCTGCCTAACCTTCCAATTTCTTCAGCCTGATGTAAGCTATCCACTAATTCTTGCATTTCACGCGAAACGATCTCTTGAGAACGTTCTAGGGTATATCGTGATTGATCAAATTCGTGATAACTAGCGTTGACGTGATTGAGGAATGCATTCCATTGTGAGAGTTCGGTTGGCAATTCTGCGGCATCAAGTGCCGACCGTTTTAATTGGCGCAGGAGTAGCTCATGAAACGCCATTAATTTTCCTGATATGTGGTTAACGTCATGGTTTGATTGTGCAAATCACAATTCCCTGTTCCATAGGGTGAAAGCTCCCCATATGAATAAAATCCCACTTGAGCTGTACCCTTTGGCAACATATCGAGGGTTGCTTCCGTTTCTTCTTCGGTTCTTTCGCCGAGCAGTAAGCGTCGTCCGACGCAACTGATAGCGATTGCAAGGGTTGGGCCATTTTCAGCAATACCGTTTTTGGCGGTTAATGCTGCTTCATTGGCGCCTGTCACTAAACGATCGAAGTTAGCGCGCATCAACTTTGCTAAATAGCCTGTTGGGACATCTCCAGCAAAGGTTAAGGAATGATCTTTTTCATCAACGGCTAATATTGTTCTGACCAGCTGCGCTTCATCATTGGAATTTTTTCGAATGGTTAAGGGGAACAATAAGCCAGTGGCGGGAAGTCCTTCAGCCCGTTCTCCTAAATATTCTTTATAGAGTTCAAGAGCTGGTTTACCATCTAATTCATAAAGAACATTACCCACGGAACGGGTAATATGACGTTCTGGCCCAAAACTATCCCAACCCCCTTTGGAGCCATGGCCAACTTTCAGATCTTTACCATATAGCCCGACTGCAACCACAGTATTTGTGACCGGTTTACCATTCGAAATTACCCAAGTCCGCTTAAATGCACTCCCATCTCCAGATAAACCGCCGGTGACGACGACATTGTTTGGCAAACTATCATTAAAGCCCTTCACTAATTCACTGCCATTGACATTGAGGCCTTCAGAAAGGACTAAAATGGTTTTAAGATCTTCTTTGATTAAGCGTTTAGCCAATTGTACGCCGGTTTGAAACGAAGCTTTACTGTCCTGGATAATCTCGCTCAGTATTTGAATACGCGTTTTATCAAATTTAACAACAGCAACAGAAAGAGAATTATCATTAATCAAAGGTCCAAAAATTTCACCGGCAGAAGAGCATCCAGTTATTTTGGAACTCGGATATGCTTTGATTATTTCCCCTAATGGTTTTGGGTTATCGATAAATTTTGGGGCACAAAATACCAACACCAAAGTGTTTTCTGAATCCAACTTTGGGAAGCTTGGGATAGACCAGCCTTTACCTTCGATAAAATTAAATGTCTCAAGTTGCATGTGAATCTCCCCCGGGTTTAATTTTACCTTCTTTGGATAATAGATCTTGAATAAATTCAGGTTTGACGGGTTTACTAAATAAGAAACCTTGTGCTTGTAAGCATTTGTTATTTTTAAGAAAGTTCTTTTGCGCCAATGTTTCCATTCCCTCAGCAGTGACACTCATTTTTAACCCTTTCGCCATGGCTATGATCGCTTGAACAATAGCGGCGCTTTCTTGGTTGGTATCGGAACTCATGACAAAAGATTTATCAATTTTCAATTTATCAAATGGAAAACGGCGTAAGTAACTCAAACTGGAATAGCCCGTGCCAAAATCATCCATCGCTAAAGAAACCCCAATATCTTTAATTTTATTAATAACAGCAATCAGTGCTTTCGTATTGTCCATAATTACCGATTCAGTTAATTCTAATTCTAAATATTTTGGATCAAGGCCGGACGCATTTAGAGCTCTTTCAACAACTTCATCCAGTTTTAACAATTTTAATTGGGTTCTATGAAGA
>JAJZUR010000132.1 GCA_021848375.1 Pseudomonadota bacterium
AATAAAGCTGGAATTAAAATCAATAAAAACGGGAGTAGTAATGTGGTCAATTTTGGTGGTAAAAGGCGATCATTTAAATATTTAGCGATCATTAAGGGCACTGCAATTTTCATTAATTCTGCCGGCTGAAACCTGAAAAAAGAAAGATCTAACCAACGTTGACCGCCCTTACTGATATGCCCAATCAGCAGCAAAGTTGCTAATAAAATCAGTGCAATCCCATATAGCCAGGGCGCAATGCCTTTGAATATGCGGGGCGGAATTTGCGCAATGCCGACCATTAAGACAATTGCGAGGGTAAAACGCAATATTTGTCGTTCTAACACGTCAACATCTTGTTTGGAACTGTAGAGAATAAAAAGACCCAAAAATGACACCAATAAAATGCCTATCAATAGAGGCCAATCCAAATGAAGATTTGAAAAAAGCGAGCGTTTTTTATAAAACATCATGGATCAAAGTCTCCTCTTCTGTCTCTTCTTCCCCGCCCACGGTGGATTCATCTTCTCCGGTGGTGTCGGATGTTTCAGTTGCTGAGGCATTGTTAAAAAAACTATCTAGTACGACGCGGGCGACATCGGCGCCCGATTTGGTTTTTTTGTTTTCGACTAAGACGGCTAAAGCAATTTTAGGATCATCCAATGGCGCAAATGCAATAAACCAGGAATGATCTCGAAGATGCACTTTTACCTTATGAACTTCATATTTTTCATTTTGTTTCAAACTGAATACTTGTGCGGTTCCAGTTTTCCCGGCCATTTGGTATTTAAGATCGCGGCTAATGCGATAGGCGGTACCGCCGGGGATGTGAACGACATTTTTCATCGCCTGTATCACAATATTCCAATGTTCAGGATTTTTTAACATAATGGGGGGCATAGGTTTTAGTGGTTGTTTAATGGGATTATTACTATGATCAAATTCAATGGCAGAAACTAAATGGGGTTTATAATATTTTCCTTTATTAGCGATTATAGCCGTCATTTGCGCCAATTGTAGCGGTGTTGCCAAAAGGTACCCTTGTCCAATGCCAATATTTAAAGTATCACCCGCGAACCAATCTTGGTTATATACTTTTTTCTTCCATTCTGCGGAAGGTGCAAGACCCGAGGATTCGCCTGTTACATCGACATGTGTTACCTTGCCAATGCCAAAGCGGGTATAAATATCATGCATATGGCGCACCCCCAATTTATGGGCGAGCGTGAAAAAATACGTGTCACAACTTTGCGACATGGCTTTATCCAAATCAACCCAGCCATGTCCATGACGCTTTGAAAAATAGATCCAATCGCGATATAAACGGCCGGCATTATTGAGTTGATACCAACCCGGATCAAATAAACGGGTTTGTGTATTGATAACCCCGATTTCTAGACCTTGGATGGCGACCAAAGGTTTTATGGTAGAACCAGGCGGATACTGCCCTTTAATGGCGCGGTTAAATAAGGGTCTATCGGGTGAATTTTGTAAGACTTGATAAGTTGCCGCATCGATGCCTTGCGTAAATAAATTAGGATCAAAGCTTGGTGTACTCACAAGCGCTAATATTTCGCCAGTGCGAGGATCAATCGCAACGATAGCGCCTTTTAAATCTTTTAAGGCTTCAAAAGCCGCTAGTTGCAAGTGACTATCCAGAGATAAATATAAATTAGCCCCGGAAGTCGGAGGAACTTTTCTTAAAAATCGAATGGTACGCCCTTTCGCATCAGTTTCTAAGTGCTGATAACCAGTCTTTCCATGCAGCAATGTTTCATAATATTTTTCTAACCCCACTTTTCCAATGTAATAAGTGCCGCGATAATTCCCGGGATCTATTTCGGTGAGATCTTTTTCGCTGATAGGACCAATGTACCCCAGCACATGTCCGAGTTTTTCACCAAAAGGATAATGCCGAATTAAACGGGCAACAATGTCGACGCCCGGTAAATGATGTTTTTCAACCGAAAATCTAGCCACTTCCGCTTCCGTTAATTTAACGCGCACCGGGATCCCTTCATTGCGGCGTTTATATTTTAATTGTTTATTAAATTGACGTTGTTCCTCTTCGGTCAATGGCATAATTTGATCGATGGCTTTTAAAGTGCTGGCAATATCTGGGGTTCGCTCGGGGGTAATTTCTAAACTAAAGGCTGGCGCATTCTCGGCAAGTAATACGCCATTGCGATCAAAAATCAATCCGCGCGGGGGTACCATCGGTACCATACGCACTTGATTATGTAGAGACATGGTTTTATACACATCATGCTGATCTATTTGTAAGTAAACTAAACGAACAATAAGAATAAAAAATAAAAGGCAAACAATGACGGTAGCAGTCACAGTGCGGTTTAGATACAGTTGACTTTCTTTAAAATGATCTTTGAGGGTAAATAAATTTGGCAAAGAATGAACCATCTAACGCTATAAGATAGCCATATTGTCTCAAAAAAGGTTTAATTTTTCAATTGCAAGGACAAAATGACAGCAGTTCCCGCTGAAGGTACCCAATGAGGTGGAAATATTGGCAACAATGTTCTTGAGCTTAGTCAACATGAATTTCATCCCTAATTCCTGCTAAAGAAAATCCTCATATATTTCCTTTTAAATAAAGTTTTCCCAATTCAATCTTTTTATAAAATTTTAGAACTGTATTAATATCTAACTTTATAATGATTTATAAATTTTGTAAACTAGGATATAATACCAATATGATATTACAGTATTGTTATAATGAATAAAAGAGGAGATTTAGTATGCATCAAATTCATATTAAGAGAGTTTATGATGAAAGAAGCTCTACTGATGGTTATCGTGTTTTGATAGATAAGCTTTGGCCAAGAGGCATTAAAAAAGAAAAAGTTCATTTTGACAATTGGATGAAAGACATTGCTCCTAGTAATGATTTAAGAAATTGGTTTAAACATGATCCAAAAAAGTGGGTTGAATTTAAACAACGTTATACTCAAGAGTTAAATACTAATAAAGATGCAGTATCTGAACTTTTAAAGCATTTAGATAAACAGGATGTTACTTTGTTGTACGGCGCCAAAGACGAAGAACACAATAATGCCGTGGCTCTTCATGAATATTTTAATAAAAAACTGCATTTGAGTGAAAAAAAGTTTAACAACAGGCACCCCGGAATTGCCAAAAAAACAAAAAAGGGATGATATTGCTGACAAAGAAGCTGGACTGGGGACTAAGAGAGAGAAACAA
>JAJZUR010000016.1 GCA_021848375.1 Pseudomonadota bacterium
AATCTTTACCGAATAACAGTCCTATCATTAAAAAAAAGAATAATTTTTGATATAAAAACGCCCTATCAAATGTGTGCATATTCACCTATAAAAATAGACAAAATAATTAGAATTTTTCTTGCATACTCATAATTCTATTTGATAGTATTCGTTCCAGATTGACTATTTAATTATTATTTTTATTATGAGGTATGAAATTTATGTTTAGACAAGAATCATTTGAAAAAACAGTCTATAGCAGCTCTGACGACTCTGATGATATTAAGGCTCCAGAAAATCTATTACTCAATTTAGGTGTACCTCCACATAATTTACAAAATAATATTGTTAATCAAAATAATGACAAAACTAACTTGTCGGTGCTTGTGGATGAGCTGGAGCCAGAAGCCCTCGAAGAGCTCTGGGCAATAGATGCAGTAACTAGTTATCTTAAAAGAGAAGAAGAACAGAATCAAATGGATGCACTAAAAGAGGTGGAAGCAGAGAACGAAAGAAATACGCTCATTGAATTGGCTGAAAATGACGTTGCAGAACCTCTGTCTCAACTCGAACCCGAACCAGACTCAGATGAGGAGCGTGCTTATTTAATCGAAGCCCTTAATTATCATGAACAAAACGTACAACCTGATCCTCTGCAAGTGCAGTTGCAAACGGTTCGTGATGCGCTTGAAAATGTTGATCAGATTTTAGCAAACGAAAGAAATGCAAAAGAACAGGCCGAGTCCTTATTGGCACAGAGGAATATCGAAAACATATTAATGCAAGAGACTATTGCTAAGCATACAGAAGTCATAATGGAACAACAGGAGGAGTTGGAAGCGCTTAACCTTAAGTATGGTCGCCTGCAGCAACTTTTGCAAGAAAGTAGATCGAATGAAGCTGAACTGTTAAAGCAATTGGAGGAAGGTAAACAGCGAGAAGCCGCTGCATTAGCGCAAATTCAAGAAAAAGGAAACAATATTACGGTATTAAAACGTAAGCGGGACGAGATGGAACAAGAAATGGAACAAGGGAAAGTAAAGGAACAGGTTATTACAGATTTAAAACTGCAATTGGTAGAGAAAGAGGAAATGCTTGCTCGTCTGAACAAATTAGCTGATAAGCTAAAAGCTTTGGTTATAGAAAAAGACATGGCAATAACAACCCTTGCAGGATTATTAAATTCTCCTGAAAATTCGCCTAAGAAAAAGGCTATACTTCACGCTTTTAATAAACCAAAGGCGATCCCTATAAATTGGTTGGATTCCGCTGTCACTACGAATACGACTACGACGAGTCATTGTACCAATGGTAATTTCTCTATCGACAATTAATGTGAGGTATAAAATATATGTTTTCTGATCCAAGTTTAGATTCAAATCCTGTTGAAAGACAAAATATTCAGGAACCCGTTTCTGAAATTTTGGATGGCAGCGTTTCACCAGCCAGTTTTGAAACTATTATATTTTCTAGTAATACTGCGTCTGAAGAGGGTGTTCAGCGCACGAGTATTGTAAATCGCGACGATGAGCAGAGCACGCCATCTTTTAAATTTCAAGAAGAGATGATGAAATTGTTTGCAAAATATGATGCTGAGAATAAAGATAAAATTGCCTTACTCGAAAACGAGAAAAAGACGTTGCAAGACGAAAATACTGCATTGAAAGAGGAAGTTCGTGAAAGCAAAGTCGCTGTATTGCAGGTAACCAAGAGACTAGATAAATTGGAATCTAACTGTCTTCAATTTGAGGAGTTCTCAAAAACTGTTTCAGGAAGAATTACGGCCAAAGATGATCAGATAACATTGTTAACAATGGAAAAAGCGAAATTGCAACAGGAACTTGACAATTCGAATAAGACCCAAGAAGTTTTGAAAAAGAAAGTTGAAGGATTAACAATAGCAGTAAAGCAAGTCGCTGCTGCACATCGGTCGCAACATCGCCAAGGTCGCAATATGCTGCTTTGTTTTGAGCAAACCCGGTCGAATTCAAATTCTAGAGGCAGTATGAGTGATGAAAATTCTATTCCTGCGGAGAGTACTAATTCTCTTCAATCGTCTCTTTCTAATAAAAGGCAAAAGACTTCAAATACAGTTACATTGAACTAAAAAAATGATAAGGGAGAAGTATTTAAGGCCAAAGCCCTCAAGGTTTGGCCTTGGATCCCTTGACTATCCTTACCCATTAAATACAGATACGTTGACATAATTTCTTGGGGTAAAACTAACGCCTCACTATTTTCTGCGGGATATGCATTCATTCTTAACCGGGTACGAACTTTGACGGGATTTATACTATTGACGCGAATATTGGTATTCGTTTCTAATTCTTTGGAGAGTGTTTGCATTAAGCCTTGCAGTCCAAATTTACTCACCCCATAAGCTCCCCAATATGCTTTTCCTTGTTCGCCTTCAGGTGCAGAAGTAAAAACAATTGAGGCATCTTTGGATTTTTTTAATAACGGTAATGCCGCTTGCGTTAACAGAAAAGCGCTGGTGAGATTGGTTTGCATGATTTGTAGCCATTGTTCGAGCGGGTAATGTTCGATCGGCGTTAAAGTTCTAAGTTCACCAGCATTATGCAACAGACCATCTAATGCGCCGAGTTTGTCTTGAATATTGGTTTTCAGATCTTGATAGTCTTGAAAAGTTGCAGTGGCCAAATTCAGCGGATAGATGGCTGGAGTTGGAAAGCCCGCCGTTACTATTTCATCATATAGGGTTTCTAATTTCGGGACAGAGCGGGCGAGTAAAATGACCGTTGCGCCATAGGTTGCAAATGTTTTGGCGGCAGTGCGCCCAATCCCGCTAGAAGCACCGGTTACAAGGATGATTCGATTTTGCAGAAGATCTAATGCTGGCTGATAAGTGTTTAACATGCAGCGTAGCCTATCATAGCAATGGAATAAATAAAATTTGTTGGTTTACTTAGTTATCATTTATCTTTTACTATTAACCAGGCAATTAAATACATGAAAATTATGCCGCATACGTCGCCCACTGACATAAATCATTGGTTAGAAAATCAGCGGCGAGTTTGGGATAAAGATGGGCCAATGCCGGAGATGCTAGCATCCGCTGGTACCAGCGAAATACAAAATGATGAAGCGTATCAACATGCCGCAGCCTTATTTTATCGAGAGCAATATTTGCAAGCGGCAGCTGAAATTTTCAGCGATTTTTAAAAATGGGCAGTCGCCTTATGCTGATCTGGCCGGCTATTTATCAGTTCGGTCTTATTATCACCAAGCTTTAACTGAAAAAAAAGAGAATTTACCGCCCAATTTTTTAAAGTGTTGTGCAGCAATAGAGGACATCACTCCTCTTTTGCAGATGGCCATTCAATATTGAAGTGCAATATATGTAGCTGAATGACCCATTACCAATAATTGAAATTTTGTTCACATCTGGGGAGAGTAAACCGAGTAGTTACAAAGTGACTCAGAGACTGCTAAAATAAATAGGGCTAAATATG
The DNA here is from genome assembly GCA_021848375.1 of Pseudomonadota bacterium. Lineage (GTDB taxonomy): Bacteria > Pseudomonadota > Gammaproteobacteria > UBA6186 > Azoamicaceae > CADEGZ01. The sequence continues at coordinate 3,453 of JAJZUR010000016.1, forward strand.
TTTTATCGACTTTAGGGTTTATACAATGATTCAAATTCTTCGTGTATGGTTTAATCGATATTTCTCCGATCCGCAAGCCGTATTGCTGTTTTTCTTTTTATTGATTAGCTTTGGACTAATTATGTTGATGGGCTCGATCTTAGCCCCAGTGCTGGGAAGCATTGTGATTGCCTATTTATTGGATGGGGTGGCAAATGGGCTGCAGCGCCTTAGAATGCCAAGACTTCCAGCCGTCATCTTAACTTTTTTGGGGTTTTCAGGATTTGTATTACTGTGTTTCCTCGTCTTGTTACCTCTCTTGTGGAAGCAGGTCGTTCATCTTTTTGATGACTTACCCAATATGATGGTAAAAGGGGAACAACTGCTCTATGATCTCGTTGCACGGTTTCCCGAATTTTTTTCCAAAGAACAGGTCAATGCGTTTGCAAGTGATCTCTTAACCGATGTGCGCAATTCTGCAAAAGTCGTGTTGACTGCCTCATGGTCTTCCATCACGGGATTAATTGCTGGGATTGTTTATTTGGTGTTAGTGCCGTTATTAGTATTTTTCTTCTTAAAAGACAGAGATCAATTATTGCAGTGGGGTGGGGCATTTTTGCCTGATAAAAGAGGGGTTTTAACGCAAGTTTCTTTAGAAGTAAACGATCAAATCGGTAATTATATTCGAGGAAAAGTCATTGAAATTATTGTGGTGACGTTTGCCACATATCTCGTTTTTTGGTATTTCGATTTAGAATATGCAGCGCTCTTGGCATTTTTGGTGGGGATTTCTTCTCTTATTCCTTATGTCGGTGCGATTGTCACGACGATTCCAGTCATCCTGGTGGGTTATTTGCAATGGGGTTGGGGTACGCAGTTTGGCTATTTTATGGCGGCTTATTTAGTCGTACAAGGATTAGATGCCAATTTGTTAGTGCCGCTGTTATTCTCAGAAGCAGTTAATTTACATCCCATTGCGATTGTGGTTGCAACTTTATTTTTCGGAGGGGTTTGGGGATTCTGGGGAGTCTTTTTTGCAATTCCGCTCGCAACGCTCGTCAAAGCAGTCATCAATGCATGGCCAAAAAAAGGGCATTCTGGTTTACGCAACCGTCATAAAATAAAGGCTAGTTAATTTTTGTCAACCGACAACGATCTTATAAATTCCTCATAGTTGTTTTTGCATGCTTTTATGCTTTCGATGGCCTCCTCAGTAGAGGGTCGATTTTTGGGGATTTGATCCCACATTTTGGTCATAACGGTATAAAAATCTGGTGGTGTTGTTTTAGGTGGTACGGTCGGACGAACGCCTTTATTTAGCTGTTCTATTAATTCGGTGCGTGTTTTTACGTGTGGATACGGTTCTTCTTCACTTGCCATATAAGAACAAACTATTGCAAAACTATAAATATCCCCTGCTGTGCTGTAGGAACCTTTTTGTGTAAGCGTCTCGGGTGGCATGTAGAGCGGTGTACCAACAAGCGCTGTGCTGTTTAAGTTACTGGTAGCAAGATTAAAATCAGTCACTTTTGCATTTGTTTGACGGTCTATCAGCACATTTTGAGGTTTAATATCGCGATGTAAAATATTTTTAGAGTGTAAATGATGGATGCCAAAAATAATGTCTAAAGTAATTTTATATTTAGCGCCCCACTGTAGGGATGGATGTTTTTTTAGGTAAGTATCTAGGGAACCTTGTTCGCAGAGTTCCATCACAATACATTCATTGCCGATGCTACTGCAAAAGCCATATAATGATACGATGTTTGGATGACGTAACTGAAGCATTTGTCGAATCTCTTCTTGCAGCGAGGATAATATATGAGGTTGATGAGAGAATATTTTTTTGATGGCAACTGGGTGATATTGCCAGATGCCTTTATACACAATAGCAAATGCTCCTCTCCCTATTTCTTTATCAAAAGTGATTGATTTGAGAGGAATATCGAATGCACTGGGTAAAGAATCTGTACTTTCCGTAGATAATTTAAAACTGGTGGTAAGAGAATTATCCAAGACAGGGACCACTTTTTTCTTACCCGAATTACGTTCAAGAAATAGGGTTATTTTTTGCAGCATCAGTTTCAAAAACGTATCTTCAATTGTTCTAAATTTTAATTCAATAAGTGTTCTATTTTTGGTCACTAGTGAAAACCAAAATGACAAGATACCTTCTCTATGAATTGGATTCTCTTCGAGATCGAGTGATGTTAAAGTGGTATTATTCAGTAGAGAATCAGAAATAGCCTTAGCGCCACTATTTCCTATTTTATTAGTGTTCAGATCAAGAAATTTTAATGTGACATTATTCGCTAATACTTCAGCAATGCCAATAGCGCCGCAATCGGTTATTTTATTATTGAATAAATTCAATGAAATGACGGTTTGGTTTTCTTTGAGTCCTGGAATAAGCAATAAAATTTGCTCATCATCTAAATTTAGGCTGCTTAAATCTAAGGTAATGCATCGTTGATTTTGATCTAAGAGATGATCTGTTTTCAGTTTCTCTGCTAATTTTTCCAATAAAACCTTTATCTTTGACCTATCACTCAGCATGTTTTTAATGTGGGCAAGGATTTGATCTATCGTCATAACGCTTTCTGGATTTGCAGCCATTCTAACAATCTCCCTTTGTATTGAAGCGTATCTTACGGCAGGTCGCTTTACTTGTAAACGGATGAAAACCCCATTTTTTATTCAATCGGAATTTGTTCTGCTTGTAAAGAATCCTTTCGGCGAGTTTTCAGTAACAATATCATAGGAAGCATGCAGATAAAACTCCAGGTAATCATAATATAGACATCCACGATGGCGAGCATCATCGATTGCGCTCCTAATTCTTGTGCGAGCACAAAGGCAGAAAGAGGGTTGCTTAATGTCAATTGTAAGGGTTGAAGATAATCATATAGAGCGGGGTTAAACGGATTGATAAACCCGCCCAAATGGTTCCAGGCAATTTGTGCGTGGCGAGTTAGAATGGTGGTTACGGCAGAAATACCCAGTGAAAATCCAAAGGTTCGCATCAGGCTAAATAACCCCGCCCCTTCGGTAACCAAATGGGGCGGCAAGGTTGATAAAGCCATGGTTGATAGCGGGATCATCACAAAACCAAGCCCAAAACCCTGCATTAAACCGGGTAAAAGGATCCAACCTGGGCTGATATCAAGGCTGTAATAAGTACAAATATAAATAGCCATCAGATTTAATAATATTCCAGTGGCAATAAAAGTACGCGGATTTACGCGGGTGGACAATTTTCCGATGATGATCATGGCAATCATACTGGAAATACCCCGGGGCGCCATGGTGAGCCCGGTCGTAAACGCGGGGTAATCTAAGAGATCTTGCAGCATGATAGCTTGAATCACCATAGAGCCAAATAGACCTAAACCCATCGCGGTCATGATGACGCATGCAGCAACAAAGTTTCTATCTTTAAAAAGATCGACTTCGAAAATAGGTTTAACCGTTTTTCTAAATACGCTTAATAAGACATAACTCACAAAGCCGGTGATGGCACAAAGCGCCATCAATTTTATACTGTTAGATTCAAACCAATCGGCTTGATTACCGCGATCCAGGACATACTGTGTGCCGCCAATCGCAATGGCAATGCAGCAGAGACTGACCCATTCTAAACGACGAGGTTTTGGTTTTGTATCGGGTACCACCAAAGAGGCCATGATGAGAGATAAGAGACCCACGGGTAAGTTAATATAAAACGTCCAACGCCAGGTAAATACTTCGGTTAGATAGCCGCCGAGGGTTGGTCCAAGGATAGGGCCTACCATTACGCCGATGCCCCAGATTGCCATCGCTTTACCGCGTTCTGGGAGTGGAAAAATATCGACCATAATGGCTTGTGATAAAGGGACTAAAGCGGCGCCAAAGATCCCTTGTAATAATCGAAACAATACCATTTGCCCAAGATTTTGGGCAAGGCCGCAGCAGGCGGAAGTGAGCGTGAAACCAAGAATACTTAAGAATAAATATTTTTTTCGCCCGAGTCGGTCAGTGAAAAAACCAGTGAGGGGCATAAAGATAGCGGAAGCGACTAGATAACTCGTTAATACCCAACTGATTTGATCGGGCGTTGCAGAAAAGGTGCCTTGCATATTGGGTAGCGCCACATTCACAATGGTTGTGTCTAGCACTTGCATGACAGTTGCCGCCATCACTGAAAACGTGATCAAAAAACGCTGTTTTTTATCAACTACGGTCATGGTTAGTTTTCAGTGCTACTAGCGGTGTTAATGGTAACCGTTGCCGTTGCGCCAACGCGTAGGGGATAACGTGGATCAGGATTTTGAATAATCACTTTTACTGGAATACGCTGTGTTACTTTCACCCAATTACCCGTTGCGTTTTGTGGGGGTAATAACGAAAAAGCAGTGCCGCTACTGGCGCTAATGCTATCGATAATGCCAGTGAACGTATGATCTGGATATAAATCAAGTACTATCCTGGCTGTTTGTTTGGGGTGAATATCGGCTAATTCCGTTTCTTTATAATTGGCATCGACCCAGAATTGTTCAGTACTGATTAAAACAAATAATGGGATTTGCGCTGTTACTGCAGTGCCAGGCCGAATGGTCAGATTAGATAGGATCCCCGTGACGGGTGCGTTAACTTTGGTATAGCCTAGATTTAATTGCGCTTCGACTAATTTTGCTTCGGAATATTTAAGATCCGCCGAGGCAACATCCACGGCGGTGACGGCATTATCTTTACTTTCAGGCGACAAGAATTTTTGTGCGACTAATTTTTCGACACGTTCTAAGTTAATGAGCGCATTTTTTAATTTTGCTTTGTTTTGTAAAATTTGGGCGTTTGCTTCATCAACCGCGGCAATAAAAGGTGTGGGATCAATTTCAAAGAGTGGTTGTCCTGCTGTCACCCCCTGGTTATTATCGACAAATAGGTTAAGCACGGGGCCGGAGACTTGAGCAGCGATTCGCACGGCATTGGCATTTACATAGGCATTTTCTGTTGTAATATGGGTACTGAAGTAGTGCCAGAGAAAAATGAGAATACTGAATAAGAGAAGTCCGGTAATGCCGATTAAGTTCCGTTTTGTGGAATGCGGTAATGCTTTAAATCGATTCAAGTGATGGAGTGGAAGCTTTGGCATTATTTTAAATCACCTATAAAAAAGGAACAGTTTCTATAGTATATTAACAAATTAAATCTGTTTACGGTAATTTTTACGGTAACTTAACTTTCTCAAGGTGAAAACAATGGCTGGACATAGTAAGTGGGCAAACATTAAATTTAGAAAAATGGGGCAAGATGCGCGAAAAGGTAAGTTATTTACAAAGTATATTCGCGAAATCACGGTTTCCACGCGACAAGGGGGGAGCGATCCGGAAGCGAATCCAAGATTACGAACCGCCATTGATAAGGCTCTTTCTGCCAATATGACGCGCGATACCATTGATCGAGCCATTAAGCGGGGAATGGGGATAGAAGAGGGTGAGCACGTTGAAGAAGTTCGTTACGAAGGCTATGGACCTGGCGGCGTTGCCATGATGATCGATTGTATGACCAACAATCGCAAGCGCACAGTATCCGATGTCCGTCATTTATTAACCAAATATGGTGGAAATCTTGGAACCGATGGTTCGGTTGCCTATTTATTTCATCAGAAGGGACAAATTATTTTTGCGCCAGGGGTGGAAGAAAATAAAGTCATGAACGTTGCTTTAGACGTTGGCGCGGAAGATGTGCAATCCGAGGAAGATGGAACGGTTGAAGTGACGACGAGTTATGAAGATTTTTCTAGAATTAAAGAAGCGATGGTAAATGCAGGTTTGTTTCCAGAGCGCTCAGAAGTCACTTTGATCCCAACGACGCATGTTGCGATCATAGATAAAGATCAGGCGCTGAAATTTATGAAAATGGTAGATTTACTAGAAGATTTGGATGATGTGCAAGCGGTTTATTCAAACGCGGATATCGCGGGAGAAATTTTGGATAGTTTGTAATGTCCTATTAGGAGGCAGGTATACGTATTTTGGGAATTGATCCCGGTTCACAAATCACGGGGTTTGGCATTATCGAACAAGTTCGAGGCCGTCAATACTATATTACCAGTGGTTGTATTCGATTGCATAAACATCCTATTAATCAACGCTTGCAGCACATTTTTGAGGGATTATCTGCCGTGATTAGCGATTTTTCGCCGACGGTGGTTGCAATTGAAAAGATATTTGTGCACAAAAATGTTGCGTCTGCCTTAAAGTTAGGTCAAGCTCGAGGGGTAGCCATGGTGAGCGCGCTTTTAAATGGCCTATCGATTGCGGAATATACCGCAAGACAAGTGAAAAAAACGGTGGTGGGTTATGGGGGTGCAGATAAAAAACAAGTGCAGCACATGATGCAATTATTACTTAAATTAAACGGATTACCGCAAGCGGATGCAGCAGATGCACTGGCAGTTGCGGTTTGTCATGGCCATTTATCACGAGGGGCTTTATGATTGGTCGGCTACGAGGCATTTTAGAAATTAAAAAACCACCGTATTTATTAATTGATGTAGGTGGGATTGGTTATGAATGCCAAGCGTCTATGTCCACTATTTATCAGTTACCAGAGGTTGGATCCCCGGTTACCTTATTTACCCATTTTCATGTTCGAGAAGATCAACAGGTATTATTCGGTTTTTATCAAGAACGCGAACGCGCTTTATTTAAGGCGTTAATTAAAGTATCTGGGGTTGGGCCAAAGATGGCGCTGACTATTTTGTCAGGCATGGAGGTTCCTTATTTTATTCATTGTGTGGATAAGCGCGATGTTGCGCCTTTAGTAAGATTACCGGGTGTGGGGAAAAAAACCGCGGAACGTTTATTAATAGAAATGGCGGGTAAATTGGAAGATACGCTGTCGGAAAGTGAACATTTTTCCAGAAAATTATTGGAAGAGGTGGTCGATATTGCATCGCCAAGGGCTGTAGAATCAGAAGCCGTGAGCGCTTTAATTGCATTAGGGTATAAGCCGCAAGAGGCATCGCGCGCCATCGCAAAAGTTTTATTTGACGGTGCGAGTAGTCAGGAATTAATTCGACGCTCGTTGCAAAATTTAGCAAAAGTGTGAGGTGAGTATGATAGAAACCGATCGATTAACCACCGCAACACTGTTAGTGGAAGAAGAGCGTGTTGATAAAGCAATACGTCCAAAATCACTCAAAGATTATATTGGGCAACCGGAAGTACGTGAACAAATGGCATTGTTTATCGAAGCCGCTAAAACCAGAAAAGAGGCTTTAGATCATGTGTTGATCTTTGGTCCACCGGGATTAGGCAAGACAACGCTTGCACATATCATTGCTTCTGAAATGGGCGTTTCTCTACGACAAACCTCAGGTCCAGTGTTAGAACGCGCAGGAGATTTAGCGGCACTCTTAACTAATTTAGAAGCAAGAGATGTCTTATTTATCGATGAGATCCATCGGTTAAATCCGGTCGTAGAAGAAATCCTCTACCCGGCTTTAGAAGATGGACAATTGGATATTATCATTGGAGAAGGACCTGCGGCTCGTTCAATTAAAATAGAACTGCCGCCGTTTACGTTGGTGGGCGCAACAACGCGCGCTGGTTTATTAACGTCTCCTTTGCGCGATAGATTCGGTATTGTGCAGCGTTTAGAATTTTACTCGGTGCCGGATCTGTTGCAAATTGCGGAACGTTCTGCTGCTATTCTCGGTCTTGACATCGATAAAGCGGGTGCCGCTGAAATTGCGCGCCGATCCCGTGGAACCCCACGAATTGCCAATCGTTTATTGAGGCGAGTGCGGGATTACGCGGAAGTAAAAGCCAAGGGTTTTATTGATGTGACTGTTGCCGATAAAGCGCTTGATATGTTGAATGTCGATGTTGAGGGCTTTGATATGATGGACAGAAAATTACTGCTGACGGTCATTGAAAAATTTAATGGCGGTCCCGTTGGTATAGATAATTTAGCAGCAGCCATTGGGGAAGAGCGAGGAACGATTGAAGATGTATTAGAACCATTTTTAATCCAGCAAGGATTTTTAATGCGCACCCCGCGGGGTCGGATCGCAACGAAGCGATCGTATCAGCATTTTGGCTTGCCCTTTGTACAAAGAGAAACCAGAGAATGATAGATATATCAGCGGTTCCTGTGATAACGATCGATGGCCCCGGGGGATCCGGAAAGGGTACGATCGGACTCAAATTAGCCAAAAAATTAGGGTGGAATTTTTTAGATAGCGGGGCATTGTATCGGGTATTGGCCTTAGCTGCAGAGCAAGAAAAAATCGATCTTTCGAATGAATCTGCTTTGGAACACTTGGCCAATGGGTTGCAGATTGAATTTAATACGGATATATGGCTTGCGGGCAAGCGGGTGACCAATCTGATTCGCACCGATGCTTGCGGGGTTTTGGCTTCTAAAATTGCGGTTTTCCCGCGAGTTAGAGCAGCGCTTTTGAGTAGGCAACGGGAATTTTGTCAGCTTCCCGGGTTGGTTGCGGATGGTCGAGATATGGGAACGGTGGTCTTTCCAGAGGCAAAACTCAAGTTTTTTTTAGACGCGAGCATAGAAGAAAGGGCCAAACGCCGTTATCAACAGTTGAAGGATTCGGGACAGAATGTTACCCTACAGGCTCTTTTGGTGGAAATCAATGCGCGGGATGCTCGAGATAAAGGGCGTGTAGCCGCACCGTTAAGACCGGCAAAAGAGGCTGTTGTGATAGATACGACAGGGTTGGAGATAGAGGAAGTATTTCAGAGGGTGATGAAAGCCGTTGAATCTTCTTTTTCTTCGTTTTTTTAATCAGGCCTGCGGGCGGTTTTCTTGTGATGGAAAAATCAGGCGCAGAGAAAGTGGAAGTGAATATGACGAATATGACCGAAAATTTTGCAGAATTATTTAAACAAAGTATTGCGAAAGCTGATGTTCAATTAGGCTCCGTGATTACGGGAACCGTAATTCGAATTAGTGATGAATACGTCACTGTTCATGCTGGATTAAAGTCCGAAGGGCATATCCCCATCGAGCAATTTCGAGATGAAAATGGCCAATTGGAAGTCCATGTTGGCGACAAAATAGAAGTGGTGTTGGATGCTGTCGAAGATGGCTGGGGTGAGACGCGTCTTTCCCGCGAAAAGGCTAAACGTGCTGAAGTATGGACGCGCCTTGCTAAAGCGCATGAAGCAAACGAACCCGTCAAAGGGATCATCAGCGGCAAAGTGAAGGGTGGTTTTACTGTTGATATTCAAAATATCCGTGCCTTTTTGCCAGGTTCTTTAGTGGATATACGCCCAGTTCGCGATCCGGTGATTTTGGAAGGAAAAGAGTTAGAATTCAAAGTTATAAAATTAGATCAAAAACGGAATAATGTCGTTGTTTCCAGACGTTCTGTGATGGAATCTGAAGGCGGTGCGGAACGCGAAGTCTTGATGACCACGTTACAAGAAGGACAAGAAACCAAAGGTGTTGTGAAGAATTTAACAGATTACGGCGCGTTTGTGGATTTGGGCGGTATCGATGGCTTACTGCACATTACCGATATGGCCTGGCGTCGTGTGAAGCACCCAAGCGAGATCGTTTCTGTTGGTCAAGAGTTATTGGTTAAAGTCTTAAAATTTGATCGGGAAAGAAACCGTGTTTCTCTTGGCTTAAAGCAATTAGGAGAAGATCCATGGGTTGATATTACGCGTCGTTATCCGGTTGGCACGCGCTTAGTCGGTAAAGTCACGAATATTACCGATTATGGTTGTTTCGTTGAAATCGAAGAAGGCGTGGAAGGTTTAGTTCACGTTTCTGAAATGGATTGGACCAATAAAAATATCCACCCCACCAAAGTGGTGCAATTAGGAGTGGATGTTGAGGTAATGGTGTTAGACATCGATGAAGAACGACGTCGCATTTCTCTTGGTCTTAAACAATGCAAACCCAATCCTTGGGAAGCATTTGCGGCGGCACATACAAAGTCTGATCGGGTTTCCGGTAAGATCAAATCCATTACCGATTTCGGGATCTTTATAGGTTTAGAAGGCGGGATCGATGGATTGGTACATCTATCCGATATAGCCTGGAATGAAAGTGGTGAAGAAGCGGTTCGACGTTATAAAAAAGGCGAAGAAGTGGAAGCGGTCGTATTAGCAGTGGATCCAGAACGCGAACGCATTTCATTGGGCATAAAACAATTGGAAGGCGATCCGTACGGTAGCTTTGTTGCAGAACATACCAAAGGCAGCATTGTCACCGGCACCATTACGGCGGTGGACGCTAAGGGCGCTGTAGTATCCCTGGGTGAAGGTGTTGAAGGTTATCTGAAAGCCTCCGAATTAAGCCGTGAACGGGTGGAAGATGCGCGAACCTTACTAAAAGAAGGGGATAACATTGAAGCTAAGTTTATGGGCGTAGATCGTAAAAGTCGAACGATTATGCTTTCGATTAAAGCCAAGGAATCCCAAGAAGAGCAAGAAGTGATGCGCGAGTTAAACCGCCAAGAAACGGCTAGTCCAACCTTGGGGGATTTGTTTAAAGAACAAATGGATAGCAAAGACAAAGATAAAATAAATTGAACGAAAGGAGCGAACGTTGAGACAACGGAGTAGCCGATAGATGCGGATCTTAAGCTTGATTGTTTTGACGTTCGTGGTAGTCATCGGGATTAGTTTTTCATTGTTAAATTCCGAAATGGTAACTCTACATTATTATATTGGATCAGAACGCATTCCTTTGTCTATATTACTGTTAGTGGTTTGGATTTTTGGGATCTTGGTTGGGAGTCTTGCAACCTATCCTAAAATCTTTAGACTTAAAATGGAATTAAGGCGACTTCGCATTCAGGACTAATCATGTTGGTACTTTTATTTTTACTGCTACCATTGGCAGCTTTGTCAGGCTGGTATATTGGCCGCCGTGTTTTTACCCATCAATCGATCTATAAGCTTGTTGGTCTAAACAAATTATTAGATAGAACGCCTACCAATATGGATGTCTTGGTTGAACTGATGGAATCCAATCAAGAAGCCGTTGAAACGCATTTAGCATTAGGGGGACTATTCAGACGGCGCGGAGAGGTTGATAAAGCGATTGGGATCCACCAACATTTAATCGCTAAGCCATCTTTAACAGAAGAACAACGAGCTTTATCTCTTTTAGAACTCAGTCGTGATTACATGCGTGCCGGCGTATTGGATCGCGCTGAAAGTGTGTTATTAGATTTAGTTGAACAAGGACATGAGTTAGAAGCAGGCTTTCAGCATCTACTTGATATTTATCAACAAAGTAAAGATTGGCTGCGGGCCATAGAAACGGCAGAACGTTGGCATGCCAAGACTGGCCGGAATATGAGTTATCATATTGCGCATTTTTATTGTGAATTAGCAGAGCAGCAATGGTTAAAAGGAGAAAGTGAAAAAGCCCATGGTTATTTAAAGAACGCTTTAAAAACCAATCGGCGTTGTGTGCGTGCGAGTTTGTTATTAGGGAATATAGAAGCGCAAGGAGGACACTACAAGGCAGCAATTCGTGCGTATAAGCAAATTGAAAAACAAGATCAAGCTTTTTTATCTGAAATTGTATTGCCGCTTGCGCGTTGTTATGAAAACCTGAATGATGCTGAGGGGATGATCAAATATTTTGATACTTCTTTGCAAAAACACTTAACCACTGCGGCAGTTTTGGCTTTTGCAGAATGGTTGCATAAAAGCAAGGGTGAAGGTGAGGCCATGCGCTTTGTCGTTCAGCATCTCAAAAAAAATCCTTCGCTGCGCGGCCTAAATCGATTAGTTCAATTTAGCATTGTGCGAGCAGAAGGAGCTATTCAACAAGATTTAGAGTTATTTCAAGAATTAATTGATAAAATGTTGATCAATAAGCCACTCTATCGTTGTCAAGCGTGTGGTTTTTCAGGCCGCACCTTGCAGTGGCAATGTCCAGGATGTAAACGTTGGGATGTCATCAAGCCAATTCATGAGTGATAAAAAGTCCGCCTTAACCATCAAAAAAGCAGTGTTTCCAGTTGCCGGGATTGGTACTCGCTTTTTACCGGCAACGAAAGCAAATCCTAAAGAAATGATGCCGGTGGTGGATAAACCGCTCATACAATATGCGGTTGAAGAGGCAATTAAAGCTGGGATCACCGAGCTTATTTTTGTCACAAGCAGCAGTAAGCGCGCCATTGAAGATCATTTTGACAGTAATTTTGAACTGGAATCCAAGCTTAAAGCACAGGATAGAAAAGAATTATTAGAGATTGTGCAAAGCATATTGCCAAGTGGAATTTCTTGTGTTTACATACGCCAACCAGAAGCTTTAGGGCTCGGGCATGCTATTCTGTGTGCAAAACCGGCAGTGGGAAATGATCCGTTCGCAGTTTTATTGGCCGATGATTTAATCGATGGTCAAAATGGTGCTTCTTGTTTAACGCAGATGATTACACAATTTCAAGCTGTCAATGACAGTATAGTTGCGGTTGAAAAAATAAATCTGAAAGACAGTTCAAAATATGGAATCGTAGGGGTAGAAAAATCTTTCTCTCATTTTGGAAAAATTAATCAGATTGTTGAAAAGCCAAAACCCTCTGCTGCACCCTCCCATTTTGGCGTAGTAGGCCGCTATCTTTTAACGGCAGACATCTTTACCCAATTGGAATGCGTAAAACCCGGAGCCAATGGTGAGATCCAATTAACCGATGCCATTGCAGCACTCTTAAATAAGCGATCAGTTTACGCCTTAGCATTCAGCGGGAAACGCTATGACTGCGGCACTAAATTAGGCTATCTTCAAGCAATTGTTGCCCATGGGTTAAAACACCCGGAAGTTGCAAAAGATTTTAAACAGTATTTAGAAAATATTGTTTAAATACTAGGTACTCATTAAAAGAATAGGTACGACACCGGTATCTTGTAATAGACTAAACAATTGTTGATAGGTTTCTACACTTAATTTTCGTTTGGTATTTTCTCTAAAGGTTTGTACTGTTCTATTCGATAGCCCACCCAATAATTTCGCGGTATCTTTTATAGAGTATCCTTTTAACCATAAGCTCAGTGTTTCCACTTCGCGCTTAGTTAAGCGTTTACCCGTGACATCTTGTAGCATAGAGGCAATTTTTTCAATATCAGAGGAAAAGAGATTAAATAAATTGGCTTTTTGAAAGCTGGTTTTATCCATTAATGTGCGCGGGAGATCAGAAAAGCAATGATAACGCGTGACTGCCTCTTGTTGTATTGAAATCGAAGTGATCCCGGAGAAATATACTCTTTTTCCAGTGGGTTCAACGTTAAAAGCAGTACCAGTATGAATTGCTTCTCCACGCCATTGCAAGAGAATTTGTTGATTCGATAACGTGCTTTCCTGAATGGTGTACTCTAGGGTGGAAAAAGCGTTAAAAAATTGTTTAACGTTTTGTTTAAGCGCCCGCGGCCCCTGGCCTTTTAGGAAGGTTGTTTGAATATCAGCGCCAGGCGCAACATAGGTATCTATCACTTTTAGATTTTTTTGATTCCACAATGGCAATACGAATTTACTGGCAAGATCCCTTAAGATACTACTCATATTTTTCTTCCCTATAAAATATATTTATTTGATTAAGACGTATATTACGGTTTAGCAATCCTTTTGTAAATCGTGTTCATAGCGGAGTGTATATGCATTTTTAAAAAAAATTAAAAAAAGATCGGTTTTTTTACCGAATTGTACTCTTTATTAATGATTCATATTCTGACAAACGATCAGCAAGATTAGTTTTTATGCACC
>JAJZUR010000133.1 GCA_021848375.1 Pseudomonadota bacterium
AAAGGGATAAATTCTATTGGCTCAATCACGCCATATTTAGGATGCTTCCACCGAATAACGACTTCCATACCACAAACTGTCATTTCTTTAAGGCTAACAATTGGCTGATAAAGTATAAAAAATTCATCTCCATTGAATCCCCTTGCAATTAAGTCATTATCTAACTTTACAAAAAGAGGCTGCCCCATTTCATCATTTTTAAATATCCTTTCATAGTCTTTTATCATATCAGAGTTATTTATCCAGAAAAATGAAGACATGCCCTTTAAAATTCTTTTTAGGATTTTAATTCTTTCGGGAGAAACGTCCGGTTTCATAGCCATTTCTCCTGCTTATAATTACGTGGCGATATTATAAACCAGTTATTCAATAACCGGATCATAGTCTTTTACTGCGATCTGGTTTTTGAAATGGTTCCCCAAGTTTGCGCATTGGTTCATTGGCGTGTTTTTCTTTTAAGATGTCCGCAGGCATTTCTTTAAGTACCCTATAATGATCACCTAGAGAAGATTTGTCATTTTCTAATTTGGCAAGGTCGTCTGAATTAATTTTAATTTTTTCTCCATTTAATTTTGATGCTTCATAAATTCTTAAAACAGTATCCAGATTAGGTTCTGACTCTAATTCAAATTCCATATTTAATTTAGCCACATTTTCAGCTACCAGGCGAATAGACAAATCACTAGGAGGAGTAGGCTCAAGCGTAATTTGAAATTGATGTTCGCCTGTCAAGGAGTGGGTGATCTTTTCTTTAACTTCGTGATCCAGCATTACCTCTAAACGATCGCCTTTTTCTGAGTTTTTACTTATATGGGCATCGAGCTTACCATTTGTAATGGTACTATGTTTATAATTATTTTCAAGTTTTTCAATCAATTTATTGCTTTCATTAACCTCCATTCGTGGACCAGTATACGTAGATTTTTTGGAGGCAAGTGGAATTTCTCTAGAATTTTTTTTGGATTGTTGCCATTGACTGGTAGACGATTTTTTGTCGGAAATAAGGTTGGTAGAACCTGCGCGCCATGCTCCAGTTACAGACTCAAATCGTTTATTAATATCACTTGATAATCTTGGTTGGTTTTCCATCATTGATGAATCGATCGGTTTTGATTTTAGTTTTAATCCAGCCTGGTTTTCAATATTTTCTTTATCAACAGTGTTAGACTTATTAGATATAGAGGTTTTTTTAGAGGAATCTCGTGATTCCCACAATTCTTTGGCTTTTTTTATCGCTTCAACCGCATAAATTTCTTGAATTTCTTTTCTGATCGCAACTGCTTTTGGATTGCTTTTATTTGTTCCAGAAAACAGTTCATTAGCAACCTTGGTTTCCAATTGTTCTATTTCATCAAATATTTCAAACGCTAATTTATCATCTATTTTTTGATTAATTAAATCACTTTTTAAAGATCTCAAATTTTCTAAAAGTAAATCTTGGCCAATGTCACCCAATATTAAATCTTGAATTTGTAATCTATTTTTACCATCCTTTCTTTCAGATAAAAAAGCTTCAAACATACCATATAATTGAATTAAAATGTTTTCCTTACCAATAAGATCCATTGATTTTGGATCTTTTAGTAGATTTAAGGTATCTAATAGCACCTGTTCATTTGTACGCTTTTCAAAGTTGTTCGTTTTTTGATTAAATCTTATGTTGCTTGGTTCATCCTCTAATAGTCCGACTCTGGCGGCACCAAGATCCATTATTGTATAATGATAATTGCGAGCCATTTGGATATTTTTATACAAATCTTTATTGTTGATTTTAATAGCATCTTCCAGATCAGTTACTACCCCAGCCACGAATTTTGCCTTGTCTTGAGGTGTCTTGGCAGCCCCATACATTTTTAGTATGCTCTCTTTAACTTGTTTAGAAAAAGAATTAAGAATAGCACTTAAATAATCATCTAATGCCTTAACATCACTATTTGTAAATTCATCATTGCCCTTTAAACGAGAGTAAGTTCTACATTCCAACAAAGATTCGAGGTTTGGAGGTATATCCATGTAGCTTAAACGAGAAAATTCAGGCGTATTATCATTTGAAGGCTTGATGTTTTTTACATTGTTGCTTAACAATTCTTTGATTGTCATCACTTTGGTAACGTTCCGAGTTGCTTCAAATGCTTCCTTGGCCTCTTTTACTGCTTCAATTGCATATATCTCTGTTATTTCTTTTTTAATGTTTTTAGCCTTTTCGGTTTCCGCCCTTGTACCGCTAAAAATCTTCGCCAACACCTCTTTTTCTAAAATATCAATTTTATGAAATATATCTAAAACCAGTTCATCACTTATCTTTTGTGTTTTTAGATCATTTTTTATCCCTTTTAAACATGCTAACAGCAAATCTGGACCCATTTCTAAAAATAAAGTGCGTCTTTTATTAATTTCTGCGACAGATGATGTTTGTAAAGAAGCTTCAAACTCACGTTTTAACCGATCTAAAATTTCCATTCTTTCCATTAAATCCAAAGAATTTTGGCCATTCAAAAGGTTCAATATGCTTGTTAAAACTTGTTCCGAAGTACGCTTTTCATTTTTTCTTGTTTCCCAATTAAATGTTTCACTGCTTTCTGTTAGCCCGGAGCTTACCGCAGCAAAATCTGTCACTATTCGACAATAATGGGTACATTGTTCCAGTTTTTCATATAAAGGTTTATTATTGTTTTTAATGGCTTCTTCTAAATTATTAAGAAATTGTGTTATAAACTTTGCCTTGTCTCCCACAGAACTTATTTTTTCATAGTCTTTTAATATTTTTTCACTAAATTCTTTTGGAAGATGTTTAAGGATTTGTTTTAAATAGTCGTCTAAGCCGGGAATTTCAGTATCTTCAAATGTTTGACCTCCTTTTAAAAGAATATACATCCTACCTACCAGTAACGGTTCAATGGAAGATGGAGCTTCAGAAGAAGCTTGACGCCATATTTCCATACCATTTTGTTCGGAGGGCTTTAAACCTTTTACAACATCAGCGTCTATTGGTGTTAATACAGGCGTTTTTGGTTTTCTAACCTTTTCTTTTGGTTCTTCAGGAGCTGAAGATTTGTCATCTGGTTGAGTTTTATCATCCGGCATGTGTATATCCTCATTTGAAAACTTTCTTATTAGACAAACTTAATTATAGTTCATTTAGAT
>JAJZUR010000134.1 GCA_021848375.1 Pseudomonadota bacterium
CAAACCAGAAGATGTACCTGAGCGCGGCTTTCGCGGCAATAGGCCCTTTTCTGGTATTTTTGCAACTCGCCTTGAACTCTGACCAGCAGATCCTTTGGATAAAGGCAACTTACCTTTTTTATCCTGATAGATCGCAAAATTCCCTCTACTACCCACACCACCTTTTGGCATGCTGCGTTGTTTTCGCGCATCTGAATCGTTACGGGTAAGTAACAGCGTTCTGGCTGCCTCGCTGGTTTTCCTGCTCCTCACTTGATCTTGCGGCACCGCCAGGCCGGCAACAAAGTTTGCCGCAAATGCCACTACCGTGTTCTCAGTGGTATTGCCTCCATGTAACACGGTTTGCAACACGCCTACAACCCTTAATGCCGGGTTCGTCATCTCAAAAAAACTCCCGTGCTTAAAATTTAAGATCAGATCTATGATATCTTCTGAGAACTTATTAAAACAAATTACATTTGAGGAATTAATTTAACCTCCTTAGTTTTCACATCAACCAAAACTCTATAATCCGGCGGACACACAATAGAATCCGGATCCAATGTAAAAGGATTTAAAAATATTACTTCTATTTGATCGCCAACTTTTTCACCAATTTCTCCTGGCAAAACAATATCTACTTTTCTGTTTCTCATATAATTTTGGGCTAACAGAAGTATTTCATCTCTGTTCATATTCGTTCTCCTGGCTTATAACCTAACCTAATTTTTTCAACATAATTTATTGAAAAATCTCTTTCAAACTGATTTAAATCTTCCCATATTCTTCTATTGCTTTGCAATCTATCTAAGACCATACTTTCCCTTTGATAAACAGATAATTTTTTATATTCGTCAAAACCTAATCGTTTAAAATCTAACCAATGCGATAATTCATGTTTAACCTGTAAAACCGTTGGATTTTCTGGTAAATATATTTGAGAAGGAAGATCTTTCCTTCCTCTAAAAAAAGGTTCTCCCTTAGTTTCATACACGTACACTCCTCTTCTTTCTAAATATTTTACTAACATCGAAAGCTTATTTTCAGGTATCTTCTCCATATTTTATGGTGGACTTCCAATACGTTGCTCAATCAAGCCAGCCAAGGAAGGCATTTCTAGTTTTCCACTAATACGATCCAAAATATAATGAAATGCATTAACACCTAATTTTTTAGCCGTAGCAACAATAGTCATAAAAGTATCTTTACCTTGCGTTCCTTTGACGTTTTTGGTTTGAAAACTAATGTCCCGATAACGAGCCTGAGCTCTAGCGCCTAATTCGGAAGCATTGTTGTGCAATGGAATATTAGGATACTGAAGCACTAACAATAATGACTCTTTCTTTAACCTGGTTTTTTCAATTCGTTCATCTAACTGCGCATATCCTGTTTTAACTGAAAAAAGCCCATCAAACTCTCTCGACAATTTTTTAGCAAATGCTACAGTGGCAGATTTCTTATAATCTAATAACTTGTGATAGTATTCCCAGTATTGTCCTGGAAAATTTTCCAGTTGCCTCTTATGTTGTGAAACAATTGGCTCTAATTTCTTATAATGACGTCCATCATGAATCCAACACAATGCCAAGCGTTCAGTAATACTTTTGAACTGCGGAGCATCATCTGTCAATAATATTGAAATCGCATTAGCAGATTGTTGATAAGCGGATATAGCGCCAGATTCTAAAATAACACGTCTATTTTTATGATGTTTTTGAAGTTTAGGAAATAATTTTCTCAGCAATAACCCAGCCTGTTGCTTGTTCATCACAATGGCAGAAGTGCGTTGCTTTAACCGACGGAGCATGGCATCAGGTAAGCCCATGCATTCCATTAAAGCGTAAGATAAGTCATCAAATTTAAAGCTCAGTTGACCTTGCATTAAAATTTCTAAAATGGTAAGCCGATCTTTCCTGGGTCGGGTAAAATAGGCTATGTAATAGTCATTGCAAAGAATATGGGTATAATAATTTTTGCCGTTTACTCTTGCTCCCGTATCATCCATTTGTTGATAAATAGTGGAAGGTAACCCTGCTTGCACAATCTCTTGCTTCTCTTGATGAAAAGAATCGTGCTTATTTGTAATCATACGGGAAACAGATGCTGGTGAAATAAATACTCCATGATTTCTTAAGTGTTCTACGATAGCAGGCTCAGTCATTTTATGCACATAATGCAAGCTGATAATGAGCGCTTTCACATTGGGTCCAAATTCACCCTGGCACCCATCAGGTAAAGGCGCCAAGAATATTTCATTCAAGCTCGGTGAGTAATACACCTCTTTTTTAAATTCGACATTATCTGTTTTGATAATAATGTCTTGAACCAGAACCGTTTTGTATCCCTTAAAAACAGCATCTGGTGGCAACTTGGCTTTGTCTACCTGACAAACTACTGTTCGGTCTACTTTTATTTTGTGCTTCTTGCTTTTGGATTTTTTGAGCTTTTTCTTTTTACGCTTTTTCCTTTCGCTTTCAGACGAAATATCTTTTGAACCCTTTGTTTGGGGACGGATATTGGGCTTTCCTTGCTCGCCTTTTAATCGACTGTTTTCGTCACGCAGCTTCCGATTTTCTTCTTTAAGTTCCTTATTTTCTTCAACCAGATATTCAATAATATTTAGCAATTGTGAAATAATAGTTTTCGCTGCTGAGTCTGCGATCTTATCTAAATCAATATTGATCCCCTCAATGGCCTTTTTGATATCCATACATTAACTGTCGTCAAAATTACTAAACATTTCCATATTACCCCTAGATTGAGTGAACATGCAAGCTTTTTTTAAGTAAAAAATCATCGTTCTATTTTGGTAATCATTTGAATCCTCTTCTAAGAAACCCAACCAGTTATTTCGGGAAATTCTCCTTTTCTCCAATGTTGAAGAATCTTTGTCCCAGCCCTCAGAGATAGACCACCTTTATTATTTTTATCCCATTCGGCTTCTTTTATAACTATTAGTTCCCCAGTTCTTTTATTAATTAAAATTTCACCAAAACCAGTTCCAGGTAAATCGTATTCCTGAAAAGAGTAAGTAACCTCGTTTTCATTTTCCAAAATCTTTTTAATTTCAATATTAAATATTCCCATGTTTTACCTCTTTAATGTCAAATTCATTTTTTAAGCCAGATGAACGTCCCGCACGATTTGCTGCATCATGA
>JAJZUR010000135.1 GCA_021848375.1 Pseudomonadota bacterium
TATCTTTATTCATAAAAGTTTACCCCTTATCAAGAACTAACCTATTATTAGCCATATGTTCACATTTTACTTGATTTTATTGCTGCCTGTAAAGATAAAACGATATTTGATCGGCTATTCATGAGAACGGAAACTTGCAATAGGTCAGACCTTTTAAGCTTTAATTTTAAATTTCACTTGGTTAAAAGAGGCGTTTCAGATTGTTTTTAATAAAGCATCCTATAATAAGGAGTCCTGATAGTGTTTAAAGTTTCGTTTTCTTAAGCTAATGCCAACTAACCTTTCGGGAATAAGGTTCTAGGTACCTGTTAGTTTGATGTTAAGAACAAATCATCTTTTTGGATTGCCTCGGTTGATATTTTGAAAAAATTATAAAAAGAATTATTTTTTGCTTAATGTAGAAACGGATAACTAAATTTACAAAATAAAAGACATTTAACGAATGCTAATGCTTTTCTTGACCTAATGTTTAGTCTGAAAGGATTGAAAATTTTAAAATTTTGTTTTATAACGGAGCTTTAAACCATTTGGAGATATTTATTATGCCTAAGAAAATGAAAACGATTAGCAAGAAAAAACCTGCAATTGTTACAAAA
This sequence comes from Pseudomonadota bacterium, assembly GCA_021848375.1. Classification (GTDB taxonomy): domain Bacteria; phylum Pseudomonadota; class Gammaproteobacteria; order UBA6186; family Azoamicaceae; genus CADEGZ01. The sequence goes on from JAJZUR010000135.1 coordinate 597, forward strand.
GCTAAGCCTAAAAAGACAGCTGCCAAAGCCCCAAAAGCTGCCCCGCAAAAAACCTCTAAGCTTCCCATTCCCAAAGCTCCTTATAAAAAATCGGAATTTTTTCAAGTGTTGAGCGAACAAACAGAGCTTAGTAAAAAGGATGTTAAAAAGGTCATCGAAACCCTGTCAACCTTGATTAAGGTTCATTTGACTAAAGGGGGTCCAGGCCAATTTACTCTTCCTGGCATGTTTAAGGTAATCACTGTCACTAAGCCTGCCACTAAAGCCAGGAAAGGAAAAAACCCTTTTACCGGGGAGGAAACGATATTTAAAGCCAAACCTGCGAGACGAGTCGTGAAAGTCCGGGTGTTAAAGAAGTTTAAATCTGAAATTGAGTAAGCCGCTTGAAAGCATTAAAGCCCTTAAACAGAAGAGAAGGCGCAATGCTGTTCTCTTCTGTCTTACCAAATGATGTAGATTTTAACCGCTATCAAGGGGAAACGGGTGAAACCGTTTACCTTTTTACCCATTCTGCTTTGGGGGTTTTAGGGCGCCTTAGCGTTATTCCCCACCCTAATAAGGTTCAAGTGGTATGGGAACCCTTGCATGATTACCTTCAACCTTTTATGGAATTGGACTTTGGACAAATTTACCCCTTCGTTGCACACTAATTTCAATAGTTTTTCATAAAACAAAACAATTTTATGCCGCCATTACAGGAAAATTTTCGCTTTTTTTATTCTTTAAAATGACTTTACAGTACGATCGCTTGATTTGAACTTCACCTTTACTTCGTCCATATGATTTATTACGGAGTATGGGAGGTTTAGCAGGCGTGCCAATCTCGCTAATAATTCTACTAAAGTCTTTTTGCACTTGCGTGGGTGATTTTTCATGTGTTGATGATTGAAACACTGGTAAGTACTTTTCCCAAGCATTTGGCATATTTTGAGCAAGCTCGCGTCCCAGGTATAATTGCGCGTATGCAATCATGACAAATTGCCACCACGCCTCTTCATGTTCTACTTCTGGAGTTTGGATCTTATCCATCAATAATCGATCTTTTCCAAATCTAAAGAAATGTTCAATATCAAAACGCTGGCAGTATATCTCGTAAACCTCTTTCAATGATAATTGACTCCGTTTTTCACCAGAAACAAAACCACATGGCACGTTTAAACAATAATTCTCCAGATAAATTATAGATCCGCACTTTTAATAAACGAAAAGGGTAGTGAGACATATCCGATTTTCGATCTCCTCGCATGAGGATATCGTTCCAGCCCTCTATTTTGATAATTTGCACTTTACCTTTTTTGCTCAGATTTTCAAAGTTAATGCTCTCGTCAGCAGTTTTCTTTCCTCTCAATTTATTCAATTTAAATTTTTTCCCATATAACGTCGGGCGGCCTCTTTTCTTTGCTCGCTTAATTTTTTGAGGCGAATGGTAAAGTGTTCTATTATTTCGTACTCGGCTAACATGAAGTTGATTAGGGTTTTTTGCTGCTTCAATAATACAGCTTGAATTGCTATAGGCACAATCTCCTACTGAAATACACAGCTTACCTTGAAATGGTTTTTGAGAGATGCAAACCCCTATTTGCTCCATGCCAATTACTGTCCCTTTTTGATGAGTTCCGATACGTTCGCAGGATAAAGGAACAACCCAGGGCGGCGTATCTTTTGATAGTTTTTCAGGCAAGTAAGTCGCTACGCTATACTGGTGGCCGATCGTGATGGGTTTATTCCCAGAAATAACAGTAGGCGCATACACAAAGCCGCAATCTGCAACGGTACGAGAGAATGGTCTTGGATTGGGTGTACAATCCAACGCAAATACATGATAAGGTCTATTTTTCCCTAAGAAACAACACTCTGACAATAATCTCGTCATTGCTTTATTTTTTTCTTGCTTTTGCTTAGGATTAGGCCCCTCGTAGAATTCTCCCAATACCCGTGTGATGCTACAATAATTGCGTCGGTGAAAGGGATTTAATGATAACTCAACGACACTTTGGGCTGTTGTATTACTGGATAGGGCATCGACTAATTCCATTGCAGCATCTCTTCTGTGTTGAAAGGAATCATAAATTTTGTCGCGCATTTTTTTAAAATGATTTACAATTGTTTGCAGCATGGGACAGCTCCTGTTTATTTTTTGGTAAAAATAGAATTGTAGGGTTGTTCTGTGCTTTTTGAAAAGAATGTATGTTTTAGCGAGAGACCAGTATGGCAAAATTAGGCAGCCATAAACATCCGGCCATTGTTAGAGTACAAGAGCCTGAGAAAGCCAAGGAAATATTGGAGATCTGTGGTCAACACGGCTGGCAAGTAATTGTTGGTATAGAGCCAGATAAGCCAGAAGATATTTCTGATCTTAACAAATTGCTCTATCCATCGGTTCCTGTATCCTATGAGTACCCCAAAATAGGACGTAATGAGCCCTGCGATTGTGGAAGTGGAAAAAAATACAAAAAATGCTGTGGATCAAATCAAGGTTAAATTAGTATAGTTTTTTGTCCAAAGTCCAATTAGATCGTACTT
>JAJZUR010000136.1 GCA_021848375.1 Pseudomonadota bacterium
AATCTTGAGAAATAAAATCATAATCTTTGATTTTATTAAAAATAGATAAAGATACCAGTTTACATCAAAAGCTCATAATTCATTAATCAAACATAATGGCCACAATTAATCCCATTTGTGTTTTTTATGTAATTCTACCATCATTTGGACCAATTAGCATTCAACTTAACATTTTTAGCTTACCTTAATGATCCCCAGTACGATGCAATAATACTTTAAATAGAATATTGAAATAATAATTGTCCAATTGCACAAAAGACGGACCAAAAACAAATTGATTTAAAATTGAACTAAAAAATGTTAGTCTATGCACTTCTTATAAAACACAAGTGCTCTCAATGATCCAATCCGAACTCCTCCATCAACAACTATCGTTCTCTCAGTTGCCCCTACGCCAAGAGCTAATAAAGAGTATTGCTTCTTTAAATTACGAAAATATGACGCCCATACAAATGCAAAGCCTCCCAATAATCCTTAAAAATGAAGATATCATTGCTCAAGCAAAAACAGGCAGTGGGAAGACCGCTGCTTTTGGTTTGTCTCTATTAAATAATTTAAAAATTTCGTTTTTTGCAGTGCAAGGTTTGGTTCTTTGTCCTACCCGTGAATTGGCTGAACAAGTCAGCCAGGCAATCCGTCGATTAGCCTGTTTGATGCCCAATATTAAAATTATTAATTTGTCCGGTGGTATACCGATGAAACCCCAGCAGGATTCATTGAGACATGGAGCTCATATCATTGTAGGAACACCAGGCCGAGTACTTAAGCATTTAAAAAGCGCCACCTTAGACTTGACCCAAGTAAAAACTTTAGTTTTAGATGAAGCAGATAGAATGCTTGATATGGGATTTTTTGATGACATCACCAGCATTCTATCGGCCTCCCCCAAACAACGCCAAACCCTATTTTTTTCTGCGACCTATCCTGAAGAAATCAAACAACTGTCAAAGCAGTTTATGATGAACCCCAAAGAGGTGGTTGTTGGCACCCCATATGATGAAATTGATATCGAACAACGTTTTTATGAAGTAACAAAACATACTCATAAGTTTTCCTTATTAAAGTCATTACTGCTGCACTATCAACCCGTTTCGACTTTAATCTTCTGTAATACCAAACAACAAACAACGGATGTGACAGACCAACTCATTCACGAAGGCTTTAGTGCTATCGCTTTAAATGGAGATATGGAACAAGTAGATCGTGATCTAGCGGTCTTGCGTTTTGCGAACCAAAGTTGTTCTATCCTTGTCGCAACTGATGTTGCGGCTAGAGGTCTTGATATTAAGGAGCTTTCTGCAGTTATTAATTTTGATCTCGCTTTTGATCACGATGTCCATATTCATCGTATTGGTCGAACCGGACGAGCTGGAAATAAAGGTCTTGCTTTAAGTATTACGACACCAGCAGATGCACAACGAATTTGTGCTATTGAGGATAATCTATCTTGCCCTATTATCTGGGGAAACACTAATGAATTTGAACACAGCCATGCGACACGATTAGTACCAGAAATGGTTACCTTATGCCTTGCCTTAGGTAAAAAAGATAAAATTCGCCCCGGAGATATTCTTGGCGCATTAACCAAAGATGCAGGATTGGCAGGAAACACTATTGGCAAAATTAACATCACTGCGATGCGTTCCTATGTTGCAATTCACCGCAGCCATGTTGATAAAGCGTATCAATATTTACAAAATGGGAAATTGAAAGGACGCAAGGTTAGTGTTCGTAAAATTAGTTAAACACCCAGAAGCAGCTGGAACATTTGTCAATCATCTCTGAATTAAAGCTTGGAATTACTGCTATAGCAGTAATTTTTGATCTTTTTAAATAATTTAAACACCTAAACTCATGAAATCACCATTAATTACCGCTATAGCAGTAATTTTTTTGCATTTCAGGCATAAAATAACGATGTAAGCCTTTTCTTTCATCTTTTTTACTGCTATAACAGTAATATATCTTTATTTTATGGCGTAACATGGCTCCCAACGAAATTGCAAAGATAGTCCATTATTACCGCAAACAAAGCGGATTATCACAACAAGAACTAGCCAGATTAGCAGGTGTAGGCAAAACCGTTGTATTTGATATTGAAAAAGGTAAGGAAACAGTGCAGTTAAACACATTGTTAAAAGTACTCGATGTTTTGAATATCCGAATGAAGTTTGAAACACCCTTTTCACAAACAACGGATGATAATTCATGAGAAAAGCAAGCATATCGGTTAATGGGGTTAAAGCTGGGATATTAGAAGAATTAAAGGGTGGACAATATCAATTTACTTACTTTGAAGATTATCACGGGGCCCCTGTTTCTCTTACAATGCCATTAACAAATAAGGTGTACGACTTCGATATATTTCCTCCGTTCTTTGAAGGCTTATTGCCAGAAGGTATTATGCTTGAAGCGTTATTACGAAAATATAAAATCGATAGAAATGATTACTTTGGTCAATTGATAATAGTTGGACATGATGTCGTTGGCGCAGTTACTATTGAGGAACTAGAATGAAATACTGCCCTATTACCTATGAAATCATAAGTGATCAAGAACACTATTCACAACGCGGATTACGATTGCTTTCACCTCAATTAAAAAAACTTATCCCATTAGAGTTCAGTGCTGATGAGCAAAGGCAAGAAGCACTCGACCGCGTAGGAAAAATGTCGATTCAAGGTGTTCAAAAAAAATTAAGTGCACAATTAAAAGTTAAGGCCGGATGTTTTGAAATCGTTGATCAAAATGGTCATTATATTTTAAAACCACAAAGTGACACTTTCCCTGAATTGCCAGAAAATGAAGCCATTACTATGTCATTAGCAAAAACTATTGGTCTTGAAGTGCCGGTTCATGGTTTAGTATATTCTAAAGACAACAGTATGACGTACTTCATTAAACGATTTGACCGAATAGGACATAATAAAAAATTAGCAGTAGAAGATTTTGCACAGCTCTCAGGCGAAGATCGCCATAGAAAATATCAGAGCTCTATGGAAAAAGTGATAGCGGTCATAGAAAAGTTTTGTACATTCCCCAAAATTGAATTCGTTAAATTATTCAAGTTGACGCTATTTAATTTCCTAATCGGCAACGAAGATATGCATCGCCGTTT
>JAJZUR010000137.1 GCA_021848375.1 Pseudomonadota bacterium
TAATACTGGTCACCAAAATATCGGCTTTACTTTTCGCATACAATAAATGTCTGACATGGCCTGGATGTACAACATCAAACACGCCATGACACATAATCACTTTTTTATTTCGAGGAAAAGGCCCCAAAATTTTTTTCAACTCTTCGACCGTTACAATTTTATGTCGATAACGTTTAACTAGTTCTGTCATTTAAGCGCATTCCTTATTTTCTAAAAAGTTAAACCAGGTTGCAGTTGCCTTTGCAATAGAATCCGGTTCCCACAAAGGAGCATCCTTCCAACAATCAATTTCAGCCAACATCAATTTTACCCCATCTTCAAAAGAGACGGTTGGCTTCCAACCTAATTCGGTCGTAATTTTTGTGATATCTGCAAACGTACAATCTGGTTCACCAGGACGCTTTGGAATATAAACGACTTCCCCCCCCAACAATTCTACCAATCGATTCACAGACTGAGGATTTCCTGCACCCAAATTATACACTTGTCCTGTTCTTTCGGTTGTAGCTGCTGCAATAAAGGCCTTTGCAACGTCCGTGACATACAAAAAATCACGACTCTGTGTACCATCGCCAACGACTGTAAACGGCTTATTGGCTAATTTCTGTTTAAAAAACACCCCGAAAACAGCTCCATATACACCGGTTGTTTTTACCCGCGTTCCATAAGCATTAAAAATGCGAATTGAATTAACGGGCAGGCGATATACCTGATGCCAATGAAATGCCGCCTGTTCACCCATATATTTTGACAAGGCATAAGGATATTGCGGTGCAATCGGGTGATCTTCTTTGGTTGGCACCGCCGCTAACCCATAACAAGAAGAGGATGCTGCATAAACGAACTTCTCAACCTGTGCTGCTCTTGCACATTCTAAAACACGTACGGTTCCTTGAATGTTCGTCAACATATAATCAACCGGACATTCTATAGAAGGAACGATGTCTCCAATGCCTGCAAAATGAAGCACATATTTTGCCCCTCTGAAAACGGCAGCATCTGGCTCTAGCAAACCAATATCTCGCCATTCACAGACTAAATCAGGATTTTGTTGGTGCTGCTTTAAATTGGATTCTCTACCGCCCACTAAATTATCGATAACTCGAACAAGGTACCCTTGCTCAAGCAATACGTCAACGGCATGGCTGCCAATAAAGCCCGCACCTCCGGTAACAACCACGATTGGTTTGGTCATACTGCGTCTCTCGCCTGTAACAAGCGAACGTTATAATACCAATTATTCGTAAAGCTATCCGGTAATTTACCCGCCTTAAACGCGCGGCATAAGTCTCGTACTGCATCTTGAATGCTGCGCTTAGCTTCAAATCCCAAAATGCGCTTTATTTTTTCAGAGCTAATATGATAGGAACGATTATCGTTAGATTCTGTTACTTTAATTTCCAAGGGCGGGCGCTCTGGATATTCTTGTTCTACAACTTCCTTAACCATTTCGGCTAATTGCATAATCGTGAAATTTTGATAACCCGCATTAAAAGTTTCGCCCTGAATTTTTGCAGCAGGAACGTTCAACAATAATTCGTACAAATCACACATATCATTCACGTGCAAATTGGGACGTTTTTGCGTACCACCAAACACGGTAATCACTCCTTTATTCACTGCGTGATTGGTTAAAATGTTGACAGACAAATCAAGCCTAGTGCGTGGACTGTAGCCGCAAATCGTTGCTGGACGAATGGTTACACACGTAAAGTCATCCGACATGTGTTTAAATAAAAGCGGCTCACATAGCCCCTTATATTTATTGTATAACGTCAAAGGAACTAAAGGCGTCTCTTCCGTTACTTCTGGCGCATCGGAAACGCCATATACTGAACTTGAAGAGCAATACACAAAACGTTTAACGCCTTTACGCTTTGCTGCTTCAACCATTGGTTCAAAACAATCGTAGTTTACACTTTTAGAGAGAGATTCATCTAATTCAAAGCTGGGATCATTTGATATACAAGCGAGATGCAATACCGCATCGATCCCGGTCAATGAAGTTTCAAATAAAGAAATATCACGAATATCTCCTTCAATCACCTTAAGATGAGGATGATTCAGCGGCAGCGTGTCTTTGCCAAAATACAGAATGTCATAGACAGTGACATGATATCCATGCTCTAAAAGCTGCGGTACTAATACATTACCTACATAACCTGCGCCACCTGTAATTAAAATGTTTTTTAAGCCATTATCCATTTCGATGTCCTCTTAGACTGCAACTTCAGTTGCTGTGTTAATGGTAAATCCAGCAGCCATTGCATCTTTATAAAACATTAATACCGTTTCTAAAGAATACTCGTTTAGATCTTTCCCAATTAACGATAACTTCTTCAACATATCATGCGTAACCGTTATAATGTGACACCCAAGATCATTAGCTTGAAAAATATTTAATAGTTCACGTGAACTCGCCCACAGTAATTCGGCTTTTGGTTTAGCTTTCATGATGCGTACGCATTCCGCCATTAATGGCTCTGGATTAACTCCTGTATCTGCAATTCTGCCTGCAAAAACAGATACGACCGCCGGCGTTTCAACCGCTAATGCGTCGGTTACTTCTTTTACTTGCTCTATGGTTAAAATTGCAGTGACGTTTAATGCAATACCTTCTCGTGATAATTTAGAAATTAAAGGAGCTGTCGAGATGCCTTTCGTATTTGTGACCGGTATTTTCACATACACATTGGAACCCCAAGATGCAATTTCGCGAGCTTGTAGTTCCATTTCTTTTGCATCATCAGCAAAAATTTCAAAAGAAATGGGTTTGTTTGGTACCGCTTGCAACAACGTTCGTGCAAATGTTTCATAATCCGTAACACCATCTTTTTTCATCAGCGAAGGATTGGTGGTAAAACCTTTCACCAGCGGATCTTGTGCCAAAGCCACAATACCCTTTAAATCAGCCCCATCGGCAAATATTTTTACCTTTAACGATGCAAGTTTATTCATAACTGTCCTCTAAATAAAAAATTAAAACGGGTGACCTTAAAGCTATTCAATCAATAATTCATTTAACTTCCTTGGCAGGCATGTACTGAGTCTAAAGCTTGGTCATCGTAGCATATTTCACCGAAAACTCAATACCATATCACCCATTTTTCTCTG
>JAJZUR010000138.1 GCA_021848375.1 Pseudomonadota bacterium
TCAACAAGCTTTACACAAACCTTGTGTGAAAAGAGTGTTATTGGTAAATTTCAACAACTAATAAGGATGTTAATATGTCTATCAACGAAGAGAATAGGGATGTCATGGTCTCTCCGCAAGACAAGCTGCAATTTGCACGCTGGGTCTTAAGGGGAATTTTTCTTTTTTGGATCATCAGTGTGAGTATTTGGATGTATCAAGAAACCTATGGGGAAACCTTATTGGAAATGTGTAAAACTGGTCTTTTACCCATTGCGTCTTTTGTCATTGGTGATTACTTTGGGAGTAAAAGTCGATGAAAATTGCGATTTTATCTCGTCGTGCCAGACTTTATTCCACACAGCGTTTAGCAGAAGCGGCAAAGTTACGTGGGCATGAAGTTGAAGTTATCGATACCTTGCGCTGCTACATGAATATTGCTTCACATAAACCTTCTATTCATTATAAGGGGCGAGAGCTAAAAGGATTTGATGCCGTTATTCCCAGAATTGGCGCTTCAATTACTTTTTATGGCACAGCAGTGCTGCGTCAGTGTGAAATGATGGGCATTTTTCCGGTGAATGAATCGGTTGCTATTTCGCGCTCGCGTGATAAATTACGATCACTGCAATTATTAGCGCGTAAAGGAATTGGGCTTCCTATTACAGGTTTTGCGCATTCACCGGATGATACTCAAGATCTGATCCGAATGGTGAAGGGTAGTCCGTTAGTCATTAAGTTATTAGAAGGGACTCAAGGCATGGGAGTAGTGCTTGCCGAAACCCCGAAAGCAGCTGAAAGTGTCATTGATGCTTTTACTGGATTAAAGGTTAATATTTTAGTACAAGAATTTATCAAAGAGGCGGAGTGTAGCGATATTCGGTGTTTTGTCGTAGATGGCAAAGTGGTTGCTAGCATGAAACGGCAAGCAAAAGAAGGAGAATTTCGATCGAACTTACACCGTGGTGGCACGAGCAGTCCCATCAAAATTACGCCAGAAGAACGGAAAACAGCTGTACGCGCGGCGCGCATTATGGGATTAAACGTTGCAGGGGTTGATATTTTACGATCTCAACACGGGCCTTTGGTGTTAGAAGTGAATTCTTCTCCCGGTTTAAAGGGCATTGAAACCACGACTGGAATTGATGTTGCCAGTAAAATTATCGACTTTATTGAGCAAAACGCAAAGCCAAATCATACTCGCACGAAGGGTAAAGGTTAGTCTAAAATAGATTGTGCGTAAGAAACTTATGGGGTTGGTAAATTCCTTGTCAAATTTTTTATAGGCTACCAGGAGACTTGGTAGTGTAAAAAAATCTGTGTAAATGACCGTAACCTTCAGATAACATTAGGCATCTGACATAGGAGAAATGGTTATGGCCATGAAAGTGAAAACATTTGATCCAGAATTGATCAATGAGTTAATCAAGAATTGCCGCTCAAAAGAGGACATTTTTGGTGAAAACGGTCTTATTAAGTCTCTGGTAAAATCTGTTGTAGAACGAGCATTAGAATCAGAATTAACTGATCATCTGGGTTACGATAAGTATGATCCCGCCGGTAAAAACAGTGGGAACTCACGCAATGGAGCCGCTAAAAAGACTCTCAAAGGGGAACATGGGGAAGTTGAGATTGACGTGCCCAGGGATCGAGCAGGCAGCTTCGAACCAGAATTAATACAAAAGCATCAAACCCGATTTGACGGCTTTGATGAGAAAATCTTGTCGCTGTATGCCCGGGGCATGAGTACTCGCGATATTCAAGCACAACTGCAAGATTTATACGGCACAGATATCTCACCTACGCTGATTTCTAACGTAACAGAAGCTGTCATGGATGAGGTCAAAGGGTGGCAAAGCCGTACGCTCGATGCTGTCTACCCCATCGTTTACATGGACGCCCTGGTTGTTAAAATCAAAGAGAACAAGCAGGTGATCAATAAAGCCATTTACTTGGTTTTGGGAATTAATATGGAAGGCCAAAAAGAATTGCTCGGAATGTGGGTCAGCCAAAACGAGGGATCCAAATTCTGGATGTCAGTTTTAACTGAACTTAAGAACCGCGGCGTGCAGGATATTTTCATTGCCTGTGTAGATGGGCTGTCCGGCTTCCCGGAAGCGATTGAAGTAGTCTTCCCCCGGACTACCGTACAGCTTTGTATTGTCCACATCATTCGTACTTCTCTACGTTACGTCAGCTATAAGGATCGAAAAGGAATAGCAAAGGATTTAAAAACGATTTATCAAGCGTTAACCGTAGAAGAAGCCGAACTGGCCTTACAAGCCTTTGCGGAAAAATGGGATCGGCACTACCCTTCAATCAGTAAAACCTGGTCTGAACGTTGGGCTAATATCATCCCATTTTTTGCCTACCCTCCTGAAATCAGAAGGGTCATCTATACTACCAACGCCATTGAATCCTTGAATATGACGCTAAGAAAAGTCACTAAAAATAAGAGGCTTTTTCCTTCGGACGAAGCAGCATTTAAACAACTCTACCTATCCTTGCAGCAGATCATGAAGAAATGGACGATGCCAATACACAATTGGGGTTGTGCTTTGAATCGATTCAGCATTGAATTTCCTGACAGGATGCCGATCAGAACTTTTTAAAAATTGTTATTGATCTAAAACAGCGGTGTTCAAAAATTGGTAATAACAGGTGGGAAAACCACTGTGGCCCAAGGAAATAAGTATTACCTATTTGGTTTTTCCACGCGTTATTACGGGTTTTTGAACACCCACAAATTCAAAAAAATTATTTAGCGCAGAAATTTTTTTTAAAAAACTTGACTATTCAAATTAAATCTGTCACATTAACTTCTGCTTCCAGAGAAGTTTGAAAAAATTGAATCTGGGAGATTGTGGAAAGAGAAGGTAACGAAAGCCATTTACACAAAAGTATTTACATACTCTGCTTCCTAATGAGGATTAATTTTAGAAGTTCTCATTTAGAATCAGAATCAATAACAAAGTATTTTTTAAAAAGTTGCTCAGACTTTTTCTTTCCTTCCGTAGTATAATATAACGCTTTTTGCTTTACTAACAGGGTTTGAAATCAATTCTTTTTCAAATAATCTACTCAGGCTCTCCCAGTCAAATGT
>JAJZUR010000017.1 GCA_021848375.1 Pseudomonadota bacterium
GATCTATGCGTTGGATTCGAAGCGGCCAAGTGTTTTGTGGGAGTGGGATATCTTTTAATAACAATCCAGATACGGGTTGATGCAGCGTGCCTATCAATGTTTTTTTTCCGAGCACAGGGTGGATAATCGGAAGTTCGTTTCGGCTTTGCCCAAGCGGGATCCAACCGCGATCAATCAATAAGAGTTGTTGGCTATCCGTTGCTTGAAATGGTGTGATGACACGGTAACCAACTTTACCGGATAAAATTTGATTGTCGAGCAATAAGGTTTTTTCGTTTAAGAAATGGCCAGTCACTTGTAATTGGCGATAACGGATGTATTGAATATTATTTTTATTGAATTCTTCTTCCCCTCTCCCGCTTGCGGGAGAGGGTGCCCGTAGGGCGGGTGAGGGTGTAAGCAATAGAACAGGCTCATTTATTCTACTTTCCAATTCTTGCTGTTGGATTTTCTTTCCTTCATACCGACCCCATTGCCAAAAACCGAGATAGACGAAAAGCGGGAACAGCAGTAAAGTAATGAGACTGGAACGTAAACCAGGCGAAAATTGCCAGGCACCAATGGAGAGAACCAATTTTTTCATGAATACATCCACATTCGCGACCATCGTGATATTTATCATGATACTGCTTATTCTATCCAGTTTGGGGATGGGTTTGTATTATTTAGTAAAAGATCAAGGGCAAACGAAGCGAACTGCGAAAGCCTTACGTTTTAGAATTGGATTATCCCTGGTTTTATTTATGGCGTTATTTATCGCATTCGCCTTTGGGTGGATTGAGCCGCATGGATTGTTTTCGAAATAATTTAAAGCCAATACACAAAAATAAATAACATCAACCATACCACATCTACAAAATGCCAATACCAGGCGGTTGCTTCAAAACCAAAATGTTTTTCTGGCGTAAAATGGCCTTTTAAACAGCGCAGTAAAATAATGATAAGCATGATGGTACCGATGGTCACGTGTGCGCCGTGAAATCCCGTTAACATAAAGAATGTGGTGCCATAGATCCCAGAATGTAAGGTTAAGCCCATTTCTGTATAGGCATGGTGATATTCATAAGCTTGAATACATAAGAAAGAAATCCCGAGCAGAATGGTCGCGAAGAGCGCAAGCGCTAATTTCGTTCGTTCGTTATTTTTTAGGGCAAAATGGGCAATGGTGACGGTGACGCCGGAGGTTAATAAAATTAGTGTATTAATTGCCGGGATCCCCCAGGCACTCATGGCTTCTGTTGGACCAATATATTTAGTGGGATCGGGATTTTGTAATAATGGCCATACGGCTTTAAAGTTGTCCCATAACACAGTATGGGTTGCAAGCTTTGCGCCAATACCGCCCATCCAAGGAACTGAAAAATGTCGTGCATAAAATAAAGCGCCAAAAAAAGCGCCAAAGAACATGACTTCAGAAAAGATAAACCACACCATTCCCCAGCGAAAAGAGCGATCTAACTGCGGGCTATATAAATCGTGACGGCTTTCAGAAATCACTGCGCTAAACCAGCCAAACAGCATAAAGGCCACGATGAGTGCGCCTGTGAAAAAAATATACCAAGCATAGGCGTGTTGATGCAAAATATTAATCCCGCCAACGATTAAGGTAAATAAACCAATAGAACCTAGGATCGGCCAGTAACTTTGTTCTGGAACATAATAATGTTGGTGCTGATGTTCAGTCACGTGCCTTTCTCCTTAGTGCGTGCGGTGACATCAAATAAAGTATAAGATAAAGTAAGCCGATGCACATTTTTGGGAATTTCTGTTTCTAACCAAAAGCGCAATGGTAGATCTTTAGTCTCACCTGCCTCTACAGTTTGCTGATCAAAACAAAAACATTCTAATTTTTTAAGATGCTTTGCGACATGTCCAGGACTAATGCTCGGAATGGCTTGGATCACTATTTTTTTATCAGATAAATTTTTAACCCGAAAAGTTGTATGCGCTAATTCTCCAGGAATGACTTGCAAAAGCGCTTGAGTAGCAGATAATTCACAAGGCACTGTGGCGTTGCGATTGGTATCAAATTCAACGACAACGCGGCGCTCGCCAATGGTAGGATCGTGTATTTTGGTGCGGGTAAATTGTTCTGGGAATTTTGAATCAATCTTGCCATTTAAACCGGTTATACTACAAAAAACATTGTAAAGCGGGATCAATGCAAAGGTAAAGCCGAACATCAATGCTGCAATGATACATAAACTAATGATTAATGGTTTTGGCGATTTAGCCATGGGTTTTCCTAATATACCTTAGGAGGTGTCGTAAAACTATGATAGGGCGGCGGTGAAGGTAACGTCCATTCTAAACCATGAGCCCCTTCCCACACCGCGGCGGGCGCTTTTGGACCGCCGCGAATCGTTCTTATCACAATCAATAAAAATAAGATTTGTGCGCAGCCAAAAACAAAGCCTCCAACACTGGCAATTTTATTAAAATCGGCAAACTCCAATGCATAATCAGGGATACGGCGCGGCATACCGGCTAACCCTAAAAAATGCATTGGGAAAAATAAGACATTAATGGAAACGGCAGATAACCAAAAATGGATCTTACCTAAGGTTTCGCTATAATAATGTCCGGTCCATTTAGGCAGCCAATAATAGACAGCAGCAATAATCCCAAAAACGGCGCCTGGCACTAATACATAATGAAAGTGCGCAACCACAAAGTAAGTATCGTGATATTGATAATCTGCGGGTACCATCGCAAGCATTAATCCGGAGAAACCACCGATGGTAAACATAATTAAAAAAGCGGTTGCAAATAACATTGGCGTTTCAAAGCTTAAAGCGCCGCGAAACATGGTAGCAACCCAATTGAAGATTTTAACCCCGGTTGGAACAGCAATCAGCATCGTCGCCAGCATGAAATAAATTTCACCGATAACGGGGAGGCCGGTGGTAAACATATGATGCGCCCACACTAAAAACGATAATAACGCAATGGAACTCGTTGCATAGACCATCGAGGTATAACCAAATAACTTTTTGCGGCTAAAGGTTGGAATAATCTCAGACATGATCCCAAAGCTTGGTAAAATCATAATATAAACTTCAGGGTGACCAAAAAACCAAAAAATATGTTGGTACATGACGGGATCCCCGCCGCCTGCGGCATTAAAGAAGCTGGTGTCAAAGTGGCGATCCATTAACATCATCGTCACCGCACCTGCCAAAACTGGCATCACCGCAATTAAGAGAAACGCGGTGATAAGCCACGTCCAGACAAAGATCGGCATTTTCATTAAAGTGAGCCCGGGTGCGCGCAAATTTAAAATGGTCGCAATAATATTAATTGCGCCCATAATAGAAGATAGCCCCATTAAATGTACTGAAAAAATAAAAAAGTCGGTACTTTTGGGGCCATAAATGGTGGAGAGCGGCGCATAGGCGGTCCAACCAAAATCGGGCGCAGGGCCATTGATAAAAAGGGTACTAATGAGTAGGGTAAACGCAAAAGGAAGTAACCAAAACGACCAGTTGTTCATGCGTGGTAAAGCCATGTCCGGCGCGCCAATCATCATGGGGATCATCCAATTGGCTAATCCAACAAATCCTGGCATGACGGCGCCAAAGATCATAATCAGTCCATGTAACGTCGTGAGCTCATTAAAAAATCCTGGCTCAAAAAAAGCGAGACCGGGTTTAAATAGTTCGGCGCGGATGCACATTGCCATACTGCCGCCGACGATAAACATCGTAAGACTTAACCATAAATATAAGGTTCCAATGTCTTTATGATTGGTGGTGAACACCCATCGTAGTAATCCGGGTTTTGGGCCATGGGGATGATCAATTGGATGATCGGGCGGATCGATTGCTATGCTGCTCATGGTGTGCTTCCTGTTGCGGGCGTATTTAAGGCGGCCTTTTGGGCGGCAAGCCAAGTGGCAAATTCAGCTTCCGTTTTAACTTCAACCACAATGGGCATAAATCCATGTAATGCGCCGCATAACTCAGCGCATTGTCCGCGCAGAGTACCAATATCATCGATTCTTGCCCATGCCTCGTTAATAAACCCTGGAATCGCATCGCGTTTAAATCCGAGCGCTGGCACCCACCACGAGTGAATAACGTCACTGGACGTCGTCAGAAAGCGGATCTTCTTTTTTTCAGGAACAATTAAAGGATTGTCAACTTCGCGCAAATAGTGCGGGCCTTTTACCGCACGGTTTTGGATCTGATCTTGAGGCGTTGCAAGACGGCTGACGATGGTGATGCCTTCGCCCATATATTCATATTCCCAATACCATTGGTGTCCCGTCACTTTAATCGATAGATCAGAATCTGTGTAGTCGTGCATTTTAATCAGAAGTTCTGCGGCAGGAATGGCCATTAAAATAAGAATCGTGAAAGGGATCACTGTCCAAATCATTTCAACCACCGTGTTTTCATGGAAGTGTGCGGCAGTTCTGCCACACGATTTGCGATGCCGAATAATGGCATAAAACATCACGCTGAAGACGGCAGCACCAATGACAACGCAGATCCAAAAGATCAGCATGTGTAAATGGTGTACGCCGCGACTGATCTCAGTAACACCGCGTGTCATGTTCAGGACATAATCTGCCCATGCGGGGGTATTGTTGACCAATAAAAGGGCTAAAAGTAGGCCTCTCCATTGGGGTGCTGGTGACATTCCACACCTCTCCTTGTCGTTGATTTGGAACTTAAAAAATAATCCCCATTGGAACTCGAATAATGCCATGACGTCAACTAAGTTTGACGGATTTGGAGGGATCCATACAACGATGGGGAATTAACAGTTAATTAAATACCAAAAAAATGTATATGCATCGAAATTTAGAAGAACTAATTGTAAAAGGCGGACTCAAATAGACCATGAGTAAAGAAAATAGACAGTTATCATTATTTGACCTACGACATTTCACCAGCAAGACGCCAACGTTGGGCATAAAACTTTTGGAAATCGTCAGGACCTGTGATGAAGTGTTTAATCGTGAATTTTCAAAAGCGCTATCTGCCGTTGAGCAACGGTTTACGGATAGAATTTCCATTGCGCATCAGACATTCAATCAAGAGGGGTGGAAAGTATATCCGGGGGATTTAGCCTGGAATAAATTTGATCATTCTAGAAATAAAGCATTAGATCACTTAACACCAGAAACGCATCGTGCTTTTACGACGGCGAAGGCTAAAGCGCTTCAGACGTGGGAAGAATTAAAATTACAAAAACTGACAGAGCTTGAGCATCACGAATTACAGGAATTTTTACAGAAAAATCCCAATCCACCATTTATACCGAGTTTTGGTCAGACCAGTAAAACTAAGAACGGGAACAATAAGCCGGACGAACCGGACAAGACCCCAGGCGGTCCATCCCTCTAGTAGTGTTTTAAAAAAATCGATATACTATTCTTCTACTGATTCATATGTATTGGCTAAAGGGTTAAAGTTATGCCGTTCTTTAGTGTCATCATTATTACCAAAAATGAAGCTCATAATATTGAAGATTGTTTAAAATCGGTTACCTTTGCAGATGAAATTATTGTGTTAGATTCAGGCAGCACCGATGGCACAATAGAAATTTGTCGAAAATATACTGATAAAGTGGTCGTTACAGGCTGGCCAGGTTATGGGGAACAAAAACAACGGGCATTAGAAATGGCAACTGGGGAATGGGTCTTATCATTGGATGCCGATGAACGCGTGACGTTGCCCTTAAAAGAAGAAATTGTCGCAACCCTTCCGAACACTACTTTTGATGCTTTTGAAATTCCTTTCAGCTCTGAATATTGTGGTAGAACCATTCGTTTTGGCGATTGGTGGAATGATAAACAAGCGGTTTTATTTCGCAGAAGCAAGGCGCGGTTTGACGGGCGATTAGTGCATGAAAAATTGGAAATCCATGGAACCATTGGAAAATTAAAAGGAAAGATCCATCATCTTGCTTTTCCGAATCTTTATACCGTTTTAAGAAAAATGAATGATTACTCTAGCTGGGGCGCAGAACAAAAAAAACTGCAAGGGAAAAAAGGCGGGTTATTCAAAGCCATATCCCATGGGATATGGGCATTTTTTCGTGGATATGTGTTAGGGCTTGGATTTTTAGATGGTCGAGAAGGATTTTTATTGGCGGTTTCTAATGCGGAAGGGACTTATTATCGATACTTAAAGTTATTCTATATCAGCCAAAAAAGCCATTAGGATGGTGTGTAAATCTCAAACAGCTAAAAATAACGATAAAAGGCCGTTTTTTTGCAATAAGTCAAATAATTTTCGATAAGAAGGCACTGCAAATTTTTTTCGAATATTATTTCTAAAAACTTGAATGGTTTTGGCAGAAAGCCCTCCCAACTGACGAGCGGTTTCTTTTATTGAATACCCTCTCACCCAAAAGTTTAATGCTTCAACTTCGCGGCGTGTTAAACATGCACCGGTTACCTTGGCAATTGAAAACAATATTTGGGATAATTCTTTTTCATAATTTTCATGGTTTAATAAGAGAGTTTGCTGTGGAAATTGATTTAAAAGAGCCTGATCAAGGTGAGAATATAATATTTGGGGGATATTCGAAAAACTGTGATATCGAGTAATCATTTTTCCTTTGATTTCTCCATATACAATCCCATGAAAGCGCATTTCCTTGCCGGTTGGTTTTATATTGAGAATGGTGCCATTATGCTCTGCTCTGGCAGACCATTTATAGGTAATTTGATTATTTTGTTGTACCAGTTCTTCTAAAGTTAAGTCAAAGACCGGGAAAGCATTAAAGGTTTCTTGAATGCTTTCTTTGAGGGCATTTGGACCTTTGCCAGTCAAAAAAGTTGTTCGAATCTCTGCGTTTTTGACAAAATATTTGTCAATGACCGCAAGATCTCTATCTCTCCAGAGGGGTAATATCAAATGACTTCTAAATTCTTCTATTAAATTTTCGGTCATTCCATACCCCCCTTGAGCCGTGAGTGGTTAGAATAAGCGGCGGTACCAGGGTTTTGCTGGCGCCGGGTTAACCGGAACCGGGCAAGGTACCAATGATGGTGCCGTCTCAGCGATATGTTTTTTAAAACCAAATAACATACCAGCGCCTTTATGTAATGCGTTAATCCACCAGGATTTCTTGTTGAGTTCAGTGTGAACTTCCTTTTGTCCTTCCGGCGTTGCATTAGATAGGGCCTCATAGCTCGCTTGAATCGGTTGTTCAAAGCAATGTTGAGTGTGGGCGACCGCAGTATCCTTTATTCCAAAACCTGCAGAGGCGGCAACGACCGTCATTGCTACTGCAGCGCCTGCAATTGGTGCTCCAATGAGGCTTGCTGCGGCTGTACCTGCTGCAACAGCGGCAGCGGCACTGGTTGGGCTAAATTTATTATGATGTTCATAACCAATGTGAGCCTTTAGGATATCTACCTTCGCGTACTCTGCAGGAACATTATTTAAAACATGTGCTTCGCCTGTTTGTTGTACGCCATCACCGCCTACGCGCTGGTTATAACTTTCAATGGTCACATTTGTTTTGCCTTCTTTACGTAATTCAGCGAGATCTTTTGCTAAAGCCACACTGCGTTTTGCAGTTGCTTCTGGCACGCCCGCTGAGTTATAGGTAAAGAGACGGCAATTTTGAATGTGATTGAGATCCGATTGCTTTTTGATGTCTTTGCAACCATCGCTGATAGCTTGCAATAATGCAGTATGGCAGTTTTGCGCATCCGCGCCCCCTAAACTATGCCCAGCAACTGTTACATTGACCAATCCATTTGGCATATTTCGCTCTTGATTAAACGCATGAATCGCTTCGTTAATTTGCTGCAAAATAGCCCGGCGGTTGTCCGCGAAACTAATTGAGCCTGCACCTCCTAATTCCAAATCTCTAAGGCAGCTTGCAGTGCTGCAGGGATCAGTACCTTGAAAAACAACTTTGATATCTGGATTGGTGTCAGGTTTAAGGGTAGTAGGGACTAAAATATAGCCTACTAATCCTTTATGATTTACGGTAAGGCGGATGGTTTTATATTCCGCATAAGAGCCGTCTTTTTCTAAAACCTGTTGCATGGAGTCGTGCGGTAAATTTTGATACGCTAATTTATGCGCTAAAAATTCACCATGCGCATAATTTCTAAGATAAGCATGTTCAGCTTCTTGGCTTTTACTGTTGTCGAGTTCAAACCAATCATCTTCTCGTTCAATGATCTCAAATTCCTTGACCTCTGTTTGGATCCCATTTTTATTGGTTAATCGCGTCCAATTTTTAAAAAGGGTGTTAGAATCTTGTATTTGAATCTGCACTTTATCTGTTTTACCTGGCATTTTAAAATTCCTCTGCTTGTGTTATTACTGGTATAGTGTTATTAGTCAATCAGCTTAACACTGATTTATTCATAATGCAATACTTTATTTCACATAATTGATCATCTGAGAGCCACATCTTAAGTGCTCTATCTTCTTATTCGCAATTGGGTAAATGTCTTATTGCATATACACGTTTTGTTGAATATACAACCAAATAAAAAATGAATAAAGGGGAATTCTTTTGAAAATTATGGCGAGTAAATTAAAAAAAAGGGGCATCAAAATGCCCCACTTAAGTTTACGATATGAACGATTAACGCGTTGTTTTTTCGGGATCCTCATCTTGGGATTGTTCATGCTGATGAGAACCATGACCTTCACGTTTTTCTGGATGTCTCTTCTCATGTTTTTCTTCACGACGTTTTTCTTCTCGCTTTTCGCGTTCTTGTCGCATTTCTTCCCGATGTTCCCTGCCTTCTTTTCGCACCTCTCTTTTTTCTTGTCGCGTATTTTTACCATCTTGTTGAGGAGTATCCCCCAACGCAGCTGAACCAATGACGCTAATACTGACTGCCATTAACACTGTTGCTAAAACCTTAGCCATTGCTCTCTCCCGCGGAATTAAAATGTAAACCTTGTTTAGCATAGAAAAGAAGCACAAAAGGGTCAAATTAAGGTGTAAAACTGGCTAATAGTATCGCTTATTTGATCCCCTTTCTTTAAATCGTTTGCCATCTTCAAGACGCATGGCAGTTAAGTATCCACCCCATACACACCCAGTATCTAGGGCAAACACATTTGGAGTGTCGCATTTGCCTTCTAGTGCCGCCCAATGGCCAAAGAGGATCTTTAAATCTTGGCTTTTGCGATTGGGGATGGCAAACCAAGGCAGGTATCCGGCAGGCGCTGTGTGCGCGCCTTCTTTAGAATTGAATTCTAATTGGCCAGCGGGGCTGCAAAATCGCAGGTGCGTAAAGCAATTAGTGCTAAACCGCAGGCGATCATATCCGCGTAATTCGGGATCCCAAAGGCTTGGTTCATTCCCATAAATTTTTGTTAAGACAGTACGAACATCGCTTCCTTGCAGAGCTGTTTCCACTTCTTTTGCAAGATGGGTTGCTAAAGCGAGATCCCACGCAGGATGTAGCCCGGCGTGCACCATTGTATAACCCAACTTAGCATCATGATGTAATAATGGTTGATGTCTTAACCATTCGATGAGCGGATCGCAATCAGATGCATCGAGGATATCTTTAAAAGTATGACGTTTTGGATCGTAGGGGATGGCATTAAACGCAACGGCGAGTAAAGTGAGATCATGATTACCTAAGACGGTGATTGCCCGATCATTTAATGACTTAATAAAGCGAAGTGTGTCTAAAGACTTGGGACCGCGATTAACTAAATCCCCGGTAAACCAAAGCTCATCTTGGGTGGGATCAAAAGCAACTTGATCCAGTAGATGTCTTAGGGATTCATAACAACCTTGTACATCGCCAATTGCATAGGTACTCATGTTGATTCCAAAGAAGACAGTTTAGGATGTCCATGAATATAATTACTGATTCGAACAAAATCCGCAACAGAAAGCGTTTCTGGACGCAGCGTTGGGGTAATCTTGAGCGCTGCAAAATCTTCAATATTTAGATAGATCTTTAAAGCATTGCCAAGTGTTTTGCGGCGTTGATTAAATGCCGTTCGAGTTACCTCTTGAAATAAAGAATGGTTGAGTGCGGGATGCGGAATGCTTTGATGCGGTATTAATCGAACAAAGGTGGATTGCACTTTAGGACTGGGATAAAACGCATTGGGCGGAACAAGAAATAAAGGCTCAATATGACAATAATACTGCGCCATAATGCTAAGCCTTCCATATTGCTTTTGATTTGGGGCCGCCACTAATCTATCGGCGACTTCCTTTTGCAGCATAAAATGCATATCTAAGAGGAGCGGTGAAAATGATAATAGATGAAAAATCAATGGCGTTGAAATGTTATAAGGCAAGTTGCCAATCACGCGTAGTTTTCGAGTATTCTTTGGTTCTGCAATGAAAGCATTAAAATCAACCTGTAACACATCATTAGTATGTACTGTCAATTGATGCGTATGGGCATAGTTCAGGTTAAGTTGTACTGCAAGATCCCGATCAATTTCAATGACTTCTAAGTGATCGACCACTTCCAGTAAGGATTTCGTTAAAATCCCTTGCCCTGGGCCAATTTCAATGATTCGATCTTCTTTTTCCGGGTGAATGGCGTCGATTATATGATGAATAACCTGCGGATCACGCAAGAAGTTTTGCCCAAAACGCTTGCGAGGGTGGTGCGGGAAATTAAGTCTCATTCAAATAGATTTCAACCTTGGAATCTGCGCGTAAATGTCGTAGCCAAGAAACTAGAGATTCATCAAACTTGCGTTGATATAAGATTTCCGTTGCTTTATTGCGTAGCGTTTCAGCAGAGGCATGTTGTGTTTCTGGGTTGCGTTTTTCCAACAATTTGATAATGTGAAATCCACTGTTGTCGCGAATGGGTCCATAGACTTCTCCGACTTTAAGCGTGGGAACAACTTTGACAAAAGTAGAGGGAATTTCCCCGATTTTACGCCAGCCTAAGTCACCGCCGGTAAGCGCTTGTTGACCCGCGGACTTCGCAATCGCGAGCTTAGAAAAATTAGCGCCGTTTTTAAGTTCTTTTGCAAGATCTCCAGCACGATTTTCGAGTTGTTGGATATCTTGTTTGGAAGGTTCTTCATTCGGCGGGGAAATGAGTATATGCCCTAAGTGATATTCAGCGCCGGATTGATCATGTCCTGCCGGCGAATGTAAAAAATTTTCGACTTCTGCCTTGGAGACAGTAATTTGCTGGCCGACAGTTTTTGCTTGTAGGCGGGAGAGCGTCATTTCAGTTTTAATGGTTTGACGGAATTGAGCAGGTGTAATTCCCTGCTCTTCTAAAAATTGCTGCATCTGATGTACGGTTAAACCATCACGCTTTGCGATTTCTTTCATCGATTGTTCAAGGGTAGCGTCATCAATCTCAATACCTTCGGTAGCGGCTAATTGGAGTTGTAATTTTTCTAAGATCATTCTCTCTAGTAATTGTTGTCGAAGTTCTGTCATGGGGGGCAAAGGGGTATCCGATTGCTTTAAACGGAGCAATAAAAGCTGTGCTTGATTTTCTAATTCAGATTCTGTTATCGCTTCTCGATTGACGGTTGCTACGATGCGGTCAAGAACCGGTAAGTGTTTGGCATTCGTCGTCGCTGCAGCTGAAAAGGATGCGAAACTGAATAGAGACGCAAAGCAGAGCGACACAATTGATAAGGTAAATCGATTATATATCATATTAAAAGTCCAATAACTAACTTTTTAAGGCCTAGAAGGCATTATATTAACTTAAAAATCATGGGTGCGCTACTGATAACCTGGAATACCTTGGCGGATAGCCCCATCGATGGTTCGATGCCCAACGCCCGCGAAGCCTTTGAAAATAAATTGCAGGTAGATAGCCCTTTTAAACTGCCGTTGTGAGGTGGGTTGAGAGGGATCGAAAGGGAGAATAAAACGCGTGACAAATAAACGTACAGCAGTACAGCAGCCTTCTTGCTCTATGCCAAAGGACACATTATTGGTCCGGCGATTATGGATATCATAAAACCAACGACCTAAAACCCGCCAGTTCTCTGCTACTGGA
This sequence comes from Pseudomonadota bacterium, assembly GCA_021848375.1. Lineage (GTDB taxonomy): Bacteria > Pseudomonadota > Gammaproteobacteria > UBA6186 > Azoamicaceae > CADEGZ01. Next base: position 11,951 of record JAJZUR010000017.1, read on the forward strand.
AAAGCGATAGATGAATCAGCTTGCCGTAAGGGGAGGGGCAAGCCGGTAATCGGATTGTTTTCTGCAGGATTGCGCCGTAGAAATTGATATCCTACATTAACGACTAAGCGTTCATCTGGTTGATAATGGATCGAATAGAATTCCTTATCGGTATTTTTTTGATAAGGATCCCAATCGATATTTGCGCTGGCTGTCCAGGATTCTGTTAGGGAACAATTCGCAAGACCAACCAAATCAGATCGTCGCTTAGTTCGAGTAGGCGATTCTTGCAATGCGCACAGTGGGTTAAGATTGGGATTACAAATGGTGACCAATCTTTCATGAAAATAAAAGATTTGTCCAATGGTTAAATTTAAACGCTCCCTACCGGTTTTTTCGGTCAAAAATCGATTGGTAAGTCCTAACGTGACTTGATTCGCGTCCCCTAATCGATCAAAGCCAGAAAACCGATTGTCTCTATAGAGTTGGTTAATATCAAATCCTGGGTAACTGGTATCAAAAACGGGAAAGGAATTTTGATTGCGGTAGGGAACATACAAATAATAAGCTCTCGGTTCTAATGTTTGTAGATAAGGTTCTTGCGCGATTTTCAAGTTGCGCTCAAAGATAAGGCCAGTATCAAAATCAACAATCGGGATTGCTCGGCTTGGCGTGGTTCGATATTGCGTAATTTGTGTGGGTGATAACGATACATTATCGGCTAAAAAATCCCATTGGATCCGGGGTTTTAAAAACCAACCTGGCGCAATGAAGGGCCGTGAAATGCCAGGGCGAAAATAATAGCGATTTCCGACCGTAAAAGCCGATCCGGTGAAGGGATCGATCTTATGCGCAAAATGGGTAAAGCTTTCTTGTGTGGTAAACGTGAATCCATAGGGGAGATCAGGGTGATCAGATTTGGCATCAATTTGGGGCAGTATTTTATAGACATTGCTTGTGACAGGTCCAGAGAAAGGATGTAAGGTCTGATACTGTTGAACGAGCGTCTTCATATTCCAATATCGATCTTGATAAGTGACATCTGCTTGTTGCAATAATTGGGTATTACTGGCTATCCCAATATTATTGCCAAAATCCATAAAATAATTATCGTCTCCAGCCCAGTGATATTGAATATTTGATGACCACTGTTCATTGAAATTCGTCACATTTTTTAAACGAAATGCCTTACGCGTATCGTTGGTGTTTAAAGCGGTTACTCTTGGATCATTGTTTGCCATTAAGGGATGATTAGCGAGGCTTTGTGCTTGAAATTGTTTATAGGCGCGATCGTTTGGCAGAATAGCGCCTTCTAAACTTCCGGTTGAATGAGCAGAAAGATAACGATATTGCCCTGCCATCTCTAAACCGCGTAAGGTAAAGTATCGCGGGGTAATTGTTGCATCATAATTTGGCGCAATATTCCAATAAAACGGCGCACTAAATTCAAATCCAGAATTATTAGTGGTTCCTATTAAAGGAAAAAGAAACCCTGTTTGGCGTCGGTCATCAATGGGAAAATCGATATAAGGCGTATAAAAAATCGGGACTTTATAAACATAAAGCCTTGCGTGTCGTGCGCGGCCGCGTCCAGTTTTTTTATTGAGATCCAGATTTCTTGCTTTCAGCGACCAGGTATTTTGAAAAGGGCTGCAGGTGGTATAGGTTGCGCTTTTTAAAACCATTTTGGTTTTGCCATAGATCGTTATACGATTTGCGTTTCCTCTGCCATGACGATCATATAAACGATAATCGGCTTTTTCAATAATTTTGGTGTCCGTTTCGGTGTAGAGTTCTGCCTCAACACCATCGACGCGCAAACCAGGTTCTGTGATTTTCACATCGCCAATGGCTTTGACTAAATCAATGGCCGTCTTTTTGTTCGGATCACGGTGGATGATCGCATGATCGCTAAATAATTGTGCATTTCCTTGGATAAGATGCACGTGCCCATTCAGGGTTGAGTTGCCTTCTTGGGTAAAAAGACCTTGATCCGCGGTAACGGTGGTGGGCAGTGCCTTTAAAGCTTTTTCAGAAAGCTCTGGATGGGGTAGGGGTTCTGGTAAGTAATAACCTTTACATACGGTGTCGGGTACCACGTGCCAATCATCAAAGGTGCATGAACTCATGACAGTGCTTGCGTGCATAAGCCCAGTCCCAGAAAGGAGAATGATGACAATTGATTTAAAACGGTTCAATATATGACTCACTGTTATCAGTAATTGTGGTGCACTATAGTTAGGTAAACCTTCTCATATTTTGGGAATAAACTCAAATCTTTATAAAGTTGGAAAAATTTCTAATATGAATCGAGCGCAGCAATTAGACAAGTGGTTACAAAAAGTGTTATGCGCTGCTGATTTTCGCCGTCAACCATTGGCAGGCGATGCCAGCTTTAGAAGCTATTGGCGAGTAACGGTTGGGGGATTATCTTACGTGGTAATGGATGCGCCGCCGCCAGAATCAACACAGTTATTTACGAACATTGCTGGGATCTTATCAAACCAGGGCTTAATAGTTCCAGCGATTCTTGCCGCAGATGAAGAAAAGGGTTTTTTATTATTAACGGATTTAGGCGATCGTGTTTATTTACATGAACTGAATCACCAAACTGCCGATACTTTATATCAAGATGCTTTTCAAGCCATGTTAAAACTGCAGCAATGCACTGGCGATCTCCCGCACTTCGATCAAGATTTTGTACAAAGACAATGCGGTATTTTTGAAGAATGGTATGTGAAAAAACATCACGGCGTTGAAATAACGCATCCTATACGCGAAGCATTAATCCCTATCTATCAGCAGCTTTTTGCTGTCATTCAGGAACAACCTCGGGTATTTGTACATCGAGATTATCATTCGCGTAATTTGATGATTCTGGATGAAAATAATCCAGGCATTTTAGATTTTCAGGATGCGATGATGGGACCAATCACCTATGATCTTGTTTCATTATTACAGGATTGTTATATTGCCTGGCCGCGCTCGCAGGTTGAAAAGTGGGTTGCCTATTTCCAAAGCGCTGCAACGAAAGCGGGATTATTAAATCGAGAACAAAGTCAAAGCGGATTTTTAAAATGGTTTGACTTTACGGGTTTGCAGCGGCATTTAAAAAATTTAGGCATATTTGCTCGTCTTCATCATCGCGATAATAAATCCGGATATTTAAAAGACATTCCGCAAGTACAACGTTATATTTGCGAGACGTGCGAGCGGTATCCTGAATTACAACCGTTACGCTTTTTTCTGGATACTTTACAGGAGAAATCATGCGCGCGATGATTCTAGCGGCAGGCCGGGGGGAGAGAATGCGGCCGTTAACTGATCATACGCCTAAACCTTTATTAAAGGTGAAAGGGCAGCCGTTAATTGTATATCACATCAAAACGCTTGCCAAAATTGGAATAAAAGATATTGTGATTAATCTCGGACATTTAGGCCATAAAATTGAAACAGCACTTGGTAATGGTGATACTTGGGGCGTGCGTATTCAATATTCCTATGAAGATCCGATTTTAGAGACAGGCGGCGGCGTTGTCAAAGCATTGCCGTTATTGGGATCAGATCCTTTTATCGTCGTCAGCGGCGATATTTACACGGATTATCCTTTTGAACGTTTGCCGAAAAATCCAACGCATTTACTCCATATCGTTTTAGTCGATAATCCGCCGCATCATCCGCGCGGCGATTTTGCATTAGTGGATGGCTTTGTTTTAGAATCGGGCGGCCCATTATTGAATTTTGCAGGTATTTATGTTTATCGCCCAGAATTTTTTGAGGGTTGTACGGTTGGGGTTTATTCCATTGGCCCCTTAATGCGAAAAATGATCCGCAATCGTCAAGTAACGGGCGAATATTATCAAGGGATGTGGCACAATGTTGGGACCCCTCAGCAATTAGAAGAAATAAATTAGAACTTCGAAGGAGAGCCACGCACGTTTTTTATTTGTCAGATCCAATAAGAGTAAACGTAAATTAATAATACAAAAAGTTGACACGGGCGTCAACTATATGGATTTTAACCTCTATTGATTCGAAACAGATATTTTTAATGAGTAATACATGATTTCCATGAGAAATTAAGTTATGAGATTAATCGAAGCACAAACGAAATTAATGAACCTCAAAATACCAGTCTTACAAACTTCAGATGTATCTGCTTATTTAAAAATTAGTCGAATGCATGCAAGCAAAGTTTTAGGGCGTCTTGGTGAAGTGGGTATCATGTTACCAGTTGCTCGGGGACTTTGGTTTTTTCCAGACAAAGTCGATCCCTTAATGTTTCCTGAATATCTAACTGCGCCATTTCCTGCTTATGTTTCATTACAAACCGCATTATATTTTCATGGCATGATTTCCCAGATCCCAAAAGCCGTTTACGCGGTCTCTTTGGCAAGAACAAAACGCTATCAAACATCTCTTGCTACTATTTCTATTCACCATATTGATCCAAGCTTTTTCTTTGGGTTTGATGTTGTGAAGGATGGAAATATTAAAATAGCAACTCCTGAAAAAGCCTTATTGGATACTCTTTATTTAGCAGCTACACGTTCCTTGTTATTTCGTGTATTGCCCGAACTGCAATTGCCAGCTTCTTTTAATATAAAAAGCGCTTTTGCGATGATAAATAAAATACCTTCCCTTCGACTTAGAACTCTGGTACAAAAAAGGTTTGAAAGAGTTGTAGATAAGACATGATAATTTGGGGAAGATTGATTGGCACTATTCTAGGGTTTAAATCAGAGTATTATGGTTGGGTATGTCGAAAAGTTAAATTTAGTTGATTAAATAGCAAATTAAAAATGTATGGTT
>JAJZUR010000018.1 GCA_021848375.1 Pseudomonadota bacterium
ACTAAATTTAGTCAATAATCAGCCTTTCAAAAGGGTTGACAAAAAAGAGTAGGTATATATAATAAATATATACTTCAAAGGAGAAAAAATATGGTCGCATTAGAAATTGCAAAGATATTCCCCAATGGCGGCAGCCAAGCAGTTCGCTTACCCAAAAAATATAGTTTTGAAAATGCGACTGAGGTGTATATACATAAATGTGGTAATAAACTCATCTTAGAGCCTATTCACTATTCCTGGAAACCATTAATAGAAGGCTTAGCCACCTTGCCAGATGATTTTACCCTGGTTCGAGACAGGCCAGACTATAGTGATAAGGAGGATTTATTTTGATTCAGTATTTATTAGATACCGATACCCTTAGTTATCTGATGAAAAAAAATCATCCTTTTCATTCCGCCGTGTTACAGCGATTGTTAACCCAACCTGAAGGGGGCGTGGCTCTCTCAGCGATTTCCTTAGCCGAAATAGCAAGAGGCTTAGAAAACATCAAAACTCACGTTGCCAATGATATTCTTCGCAAGGCAATTGAAAGCATGCTCTCATCGCTCGTCATCTTGGAGTTTGATGAAGAAGCGGCTTGGATTTATGGCAAGGTTCGAACCGAAGTACTAAAAACGGGAAAAGATATTGGAGTGATGGACGCTTTAATTGCAGCACACGCGGTCAGTCAAAATTTAGTTTTAGTGACCAATAATACCAAACATTTTGTCAACGTCTCTCAATTGAAATTAGAAAACTGGTGTCCTGTTAATGAAATAACGATGAGTTGAGACCAGGGTTGTGGTGCCAGGCACCAGATCTGTTATACTTCGCTTATGCCGTATCAATCTGTTTATCATTTTCTTTGGTTCTTGATTCGACCCTTTAAGTGGCATTATGCGATCATGCTGCTCGCGCCTATCTTAGGGGCATTCTATGATTTCGCAAACAGTTACGCTATCAAGCTTGTCGTCGATGCCTTTTCAGGCACTGCAGAGGTTACCTTTCACTCCTTATTTTTCCCCATCGCGTTATTTATTGGTGCACAAGTCATGCTCGACGTACTATGGCGAGGGGCAGATATTGCTGAATGGAAAGCAGAACCCTATGTTCGAAAAAAATTGTTGCTGACAGTATATGATTACGTTCAACACAATCCTTATCCTTTTTTCCAGAATACCCACTCAGGCTCTGTCACCAGTAAGATCAAAGGACTCTTGGACGGCTATGATAATTTCTGGGCGGCGATGCACCATGATTTTACGCCAAAAATTGCCAATACGGTTGTTTTAACTGCTGTTATAGCGGTTGTTAACGTAAAAGTTTGTCTTTTTATTGCACTATGGGCCATTGGTTTCTTTTTGATCATGTACCAATTTTCAAAAGTAATGGATAAATTAGCCTTTGTGAACGCTAATCACCGCCATGATGTTTTTGGATTAATTGCCGATAATGTGAGCAATATTTTTACGATTTTCTCATTTACTACTCGAAAAACCGAACATAAACGATTAAATCGCTTGATCGAAAAAGATTTTATCCCTTCTAATATTCGAGTCTATAAATTTAATTTTTTTGCTAACATTGTCGCGGCATTCCTATACTGGATAATGCTGATTTCTTTATTTTTATTTATGATCCATTTGCGACAAACCCATCAAGCTTCTACGGGTGATTTGGTATTTGTGATGGGCGTTACTGTTAAAATGAGCTGGGATCTCTGGCAGATGATCCAAAAAATGCAAGAATTTATGAAAAATATTGGGGATTTTAAAAGCGCTTTTGAGTTATTAAAAATACCGCATGAAAAATCCGAAACCAAAGTGACTCATCCCATTAGCGTTCAACGCCCAAGCATTGCGTTTGAAAACGTCTACTTTTCATATGAACCGAGCAAACCCATTTTTTCAGGGCTTTCCCTCACCATTAAACCAGGCGAAAAAGTTGGGTTAGTCGGAATATCCGGAGCAGGCAAGTCGACTTTGGTATCTCTTTTATTAAAATATTTTCCGGTCAATAACGGACGGATTTTAATTGATAATCAAGACATTAAAAAATATACGGCGGATTCAATTCGAGAAAATATTGCGGTTATTCCACAGGATATTTTATTATTTCATCGCAGTATCTTAGATAATATCCGTTATGGGAATATGTCCGCTTCCGATAAAGAGGTGATGATTGCAGCAAAAATGGCCAATATTCATGAATTTATTATGAGTTTGCCCGATCAATACCACACACTGGTTGGCGAACGAGGAATAAAATTGAGCGGCGGACAACGCCAACGGATTGCAATAACACGCGCCATCTTGAAAAATACGCCAATTTTAGTGTTAGATGAAGCAACCAGCAGCTTAGATACTGAAACCGAACAATTGATCCAAGCCAGTCTAAATACCTTATTGGAAGATTCCAATGTCACGGTACTTGCCATCGCGCATCGTCTTTCAACTTTAAAACACATGGATCGCATTATTGTGTTAGAAGCCGGTAAAATTATTGAAGAAGGCACGCATACTGCGCTGATTACCCGCGACAGCGTTTATAAAAAGCTCTGGGATTTGCAGAAGATTTAGTTATACACTTCTTTTTGATAAATAATCCGATTATTTCCTTTATAAATACCAAATGTTGCTAAGCCACGCGGATCAACAGTGAAATTGCTCGTTGCCCCGTTGTAAGGCCAATTAAATTGTAACCAGGGCAGATTACCATTCGCGGTTTCCAACAAGGCATCAATGGCAACATTGCCAGTGACATTGGGTGCTGATAAGTTAATATTCATGATACCCAGACTGAACGTCGCGGGATTGGGTAATGTTGGGGTCGTCGTTAATCCACTCGACGGTGTTAAAGTTAAATTGCTAGCGCCTCCCGAGATCGTACTACAAGAATCTAGCGTATTAATCACAAATCCACCCGCGGTAGTATAAAATTGCGTTTGCATCGGCACCGTTAACGCTAATAACTCTGAACCAATAGAATCTACAATAACCATGCGGCCATGATAAAACTGATTGCCGCCACCCGTTCCCGAAAATGCGATACCATTACCAGAGGTGAGCGCACCAAAGGGGTAACCTCCACTCACACAGCCTGTACCCGTACAAGTCACACCATCACTATCGGTAATGGTTGCCACATTCAATTGTATGGATGCCGTCAACGCAGGAGAATTGGTACCTGCCAATCTTTGAATACTCATCCCGCCTGTTCCTGCCGAAAACGTAAACGTACCAGCGCCAGCGCCGCCATCGACAAATACAGGCACAGGATTAGGCGAATTTAAGACTAACGCTGGAATGGTATCGCCCCCATTCACCGGAAAATACGCTTTATTATAAACATTACCGAGCGCAGTATTGGCGAGTTTCCAAAAACTGCCCGTATAATTTTGGGTGGTGGTATTTAAAAGCGCTTGTGCAGTCACTGTTAACACCGGTGCGGTTGCATAGGAAAAAAACTGATCCAAATAAGTAAAGCTGCCGCCCGCACTGGAACATTGCGTACTAAACTGAGGCGTGTTGCCCGATGCGCTAAAATGGTGGGGCGTAAAACGCCCGACCACAATCGAACTTGATACCGCGCCGCCCGTTGCACCCAAATAATTTCCGCCGGTCACGCTAGCGGTTAAATTAATACATCCCACTTCATCAAAATAAAACGTGGTACCTGAGAAATACGGCGGGGATGAAAATGGCCCGCCTGAGGTAAATTTCGTAAAAGTACTGCCGTTGCCAATAACCCCAGCATTGGTACTGCCATTACGCCCGCCGGCTGGTGCTAATAAGGCGCTAGACGTTAACGTGATGCCTTGCGGTGTTGTTTCATTACCATAGTTAGGCGTAACAACCCCCGCTGAATTTAACGGCTGGATATTGACCGTAAATGCGCCACCCGCGGTTTTAAACACACTATCGGCTAAACAAGCGGAAACGGCTGCGCTTTGCGGCGTTGTGGTTTGCGTTGCAGAATTCCCCGGGATATTAAACGCAAAACTTGCAGGGATCACCACAAAATTACCGCTGGCGCCCGATGGCCCACCAGCTGAAGTGTCTATCACATTTAGATTTAATTGACCGCAATCTGGATAATTCATTGTCACCGTTGCAGCACCATTGGTAAACGTAATGGATTGCGTCGTTTGCGTTGCGCCAGAACTGGTCGCAATCGCGGTGCCATTGATAGTCGGACTTTTGGTCCCTGACGTCGGATTTACATACGTTGTATAAAATCGCAACGTTTTAGCGCCAGAATAGCTCGACACAATACCGCAGCTGCTTCCCGAATAGGCCGTTAAATATAAGGTAAAATTGGTCGCTGCCACTTCGGTTGTGACAAATGCCGGCGGCGGTGAATTGGGCGGATTTTTTACCACCGTTCCCGTAACTAATAAACTGGAAGGCACAAAATTTATCGCATTAGAATAACCGTTAATCGTATTATCACTCGTCTGATACGCCTCAATAGTGATTGGCGATGCTCCGCTACTGGGATAATTTAAGTAAAAACTCACAACGCCATTATCTGCACCAGCATAGGTATACGTTGCAACTCCATTCGTTCCGCCACTAAATGTTCCATGCCCGCTGGCTAACGTCCACGTCCCCGTACTATCTTGTGTTGTAATCGTAATATTACCTGTATAGTTTTGCACTGTTTGACCGCCATTATTTTCAGCGGTCACCGTTACCGTCATCGCTTGACAATTGGTACCCGTTGCTGGCGCGCTCACACCAAATTTTCGAACACTGGATGACCCTCCCGGGCAAGACGGACTAAAATCCGTATTTGCAACGGCATCACTATCGTAAGTAATGGTTGTTTTACTCCCCAAATTAAGATTGTCTCCCGAAATGGCACCCGTTAGATTAAATGTGCTATTCACATTAACACTTTGACCCGCGTACATTATGGCATTAATATTTGCTGTAGCGTTAACGTTAATATTTCCATAATCGTAAATTAACAGTTGGCTTGCAGAACTACCTGTATTCCAGTTTACAGTTGAGCTAATATTGAGATCTTGATTAATATGCAATCGTACTGTGCCTGTTCCAACCACGTTAATCGTGACGGTTTGTCCACCAGATAGATCTAGACTTCCGATCCAATAGTCTCCGGGAACAAAGTTGACGACTGTATTATTTTTCATTGTCAATGAAGTCATCCGATAAAGCGTCGTGCCAGTATTACTTGCTGTAAAATTAAGGGTACCATTAGAATTGACCGTTATATCACCCCAATCCGTCGTGGTATCATTATTTCCATCGATAGAAAAATTTTTACTCTTCTTACTCCCTCCTGCGCCACTTGAAATTTGAAACGAACCTAGATTAAGCGTACTGACCGGAGAACCAGAAGCAGTACACGCCACATTGCCGCAAGTCGCATTACCGCACCCATTAAAATTACTGGTCGGTAATGCATTGCTTGGTGCATTTAGGATCTGCGAACCACAACCCATACTAATGCCACCTCCGCTCAAGGTACTGTTACCCCCATTGGGAAACACTTGCGTACATTGATCGGCAAAGATCCCATGACTCAATAACCATAGAAGTAAACCTATATATCCATTTTTTAATTTCATCACGTTTCTTCCCTTTCTATCCTTTATATCCCTGGTTGCGTTACCGTTGTATAAAGCTGCCGTGTTACATAATCTGAACTGCTCGGTACACTATACGACGATGTTGACGTCAATTGAAACACATTGTAAGTGACGCCGCCTTCCGTAAAACTGTTTGCCGAACAAGTAACTACCACCGTAAAACCCGTAAATTCACCCTGGGTTAAGGTTAAGGTAGTAGGGCTTGTTGGACAATTAAAAGGCTCTGAACCACCCAATGGCGCTACCTTATAGATCCCCCATTGTAACCCGCTGCGTGCTGCATAATAAGCTCGAACGCCTTGCACCATAAGCGACGCTGAACTTTGCGTTAAACTGCTAATGCTGATCATATACGCCGCAATTAAAGCCAATATAATCAGCAAAAAAAGCGCAGTAACAATAGTAAAACCCTTTTGTGTCCGTTGCAATATTTTCATGGCGCATTATCCACACTGACTTGCCGCATCAACGTAACCGTACCGCCCGTATTAGTTAAAGTAATGGTCATCGTAATCACACCGTTACGAGTCGACGTACCCGGTGTATACATAAAAGTACATACAGAAACATCTTTGGTTAATTGTGCGTTGCTCGCCGAACTTAATGGGGCATTGGCAGGATTGGTCGGCTGCGTTGAGTTGATGGTGTAATTCCAATAACGGGTAATTTGATTCGTACTGACATCACAAATGTATGTCACTGGCGTATCCACAATTTGCACGCGCTGCTCTGGTGATGCTAATGCAAATTGTACACCAGAGCTAAAAGTTACCAACCCTTGCGAAGACGGATTGCTCAAAGTAACGATGGTACCCACTGGACTGATAGTGACCGATCCCGGGGCGGGTATACACCCGCCCATACAAGTGGGTGCCACAACTGTACTCCAGACATTAGCACCTGCCGTTGGATTATCGGTAGGAATTGATCCGCCATCATTTTCTCCCGTGTTATAAACAACTACTCGACAGTTGCCTGCCATACAAGTTGCATTGGTCGTTGCGTATTGAAACTGTCCAATCACATTAAATTGCGTCACAGTTCCAGTAAAATTTAAATAGGATCCCGGCAGCGCACCGCGATAACGCATCCCCTCCACAATATTTAAAAATTCTAGCGCAATGCGTTGTGCATTATTTGGATCCGTCTTAACACGGATGCTATTGGGCACCGCTTGTTGAATATCGCGCGCCATACGCCGCAATACCATATCTGCAGCATCGACTAATTCGCCTCGCGCTGTAACATTTTTATAGGATATGATGGGTCTACTGATAAATACGGCTACGGTAATTGACAATGCCGCTGCCATCACCATCACGATAATAAGCTCGATTAACGTAAAGCCTTTGGAAAATTTTTTCATCATCAATTTTTTTTCCTTAATTATAATTGGTCGCATACACACTATAAGTCATGGCCGACATATTGCGATGCGATACGTTTACATCTACTCGAACCACCTGGATTCCCGCAGTTAATCCGCCCAACACTGCCGTTGAAGAATCGACATTGACCGTCACCGTATACGCTGCTAACGCCGCAATCGCATTTCCATCTTGATCGGTTGGCGCTTGCGACAATCCATTGTAATTACAAATATTCGTCCATGTGGAGCGCGTTCCTGATGGACAAGCACCGCTTGGAAAGTTCTTTCCCAATATTTCTTCTAAATACGCCTCCGCAATAGAGGCTGCTTGTTGTTTGATTAAGGTATCCCCGCTATAAAGTTCCGCCGTATTAATTGCCAACATCACTCCAATAATCGCGATGGCAATGATGGTCATCGAAATCACCAACTCTATGAGCGTAAAGGCGTGTTGATGGATTTTTTTATTTTTTATATTCACTGCACAAATCCAGTTTCACCAACAATCGTCACTGTATTGCCGCCCGAAATCGTAATACTATCGCTATTGACGACGGTACAATCACTCGCCGTTAATGCTTGCCCTAACCCATTAAAGTAAATGGGCCAATCTGCCGTATATGTTAACGTAATACCAGATGGAGCAGTTTTGACATACCCATTGGTGCGATTCGCAGGATCCATAATCGATGTAAAAGTCGCGCCGCTGCACGTACCGCCTTCAGTCCGGCGCAGAATAGTGATTGAATTTGCAGATACGTTAAATTGAATATGGGTACCAGAACCCACCGCCAGTTTACGTGCATAACGAAGACTATTTAATACTTCATCGTAATACACTTGCCGATTATAAGTAATGTTTGAAAAAAATCGCGGATAAGTTATCGCTGCCAAAATACCGATGATCACCATGACCATCACCAATTCGACCATTGTATACCCGTCTGATTGCGACATTCAGCACCGCAAACTCAAATTATTGAGAATTATTGAGAGGTTGAAGTCACCGCGCCTGTTCCAATGTTATACGTAATCGTAATCGCACTTGCCGGACCGTAAACGAATATACAATTGGCCCCAGTGGTCGTACTTAAAGAGTAACAATTGGGTGTTGCAGTGGCACAAGGCGGCGCTGCGGTTTGAACCGTAGGAGGATTGTTCAAGACGGAGTTAACCATGGTTAAACATTGAGCAGCTGTTATCGTTGTGGTACTACCTGCACCACCATCTGGCCAGCCATTACCGTTCACATTTACAGTGGTCCCGTCTAATGTTACGGTTGATGCGGTGCTCGATGAACCCGCAGCAATCCAAGCGGCATGGGCAATACTAACCGCTGCGCCTAAACCACCTGCCAACCCTTGGTTAGCGGCATCACGTGCTTGGGTAGTTAAGTTAGCAAATTTCGGTAAAGCAGTAGCGGACAAAATACCAATTAAAATGATAACGATAACCAATTCGATTAAGGTAAAACCTTTTTTATCATTCCTTAGGGCAATTGTTTCCACCAATGCTCTCCTTGCTATCCATTTATAGATATCTTTCTCAGAGTATAGTCTGACTTTATGCTACTTACCAAGGGCAACTTTCCACAGATCCCACATGGGAAGGAATATACCCAACGCTAACAATAAGACAAAACCTGCAATAATGAAAATTAAAATTGGTTCAATAGCATCCCCCAGCCTTTTTACATCGTAATCCACTTCCCGCTCATAATAGTCAGCTACTTCATCTAATAATCGATCAATTTCCCCCGTTTCTTCGCCAATGGATAACATTTGGATGACCAAAGAGGTAAACATCGCTGTCTTGGTTGCCGCGAGCGTTAACGATTCACCTCGTTCAATATAGGTTCGCATCACAATAATTTGCTCAGAGACATACACATTATCCGTTGTTTTTGCAATCATGTTGATGGCTTCTAACAGCGGCACACCAGTGCGCATGGATAAGGCAAAACTGCGGCAAAATCGCGATAATAACGCGCGCTGTATAATACTGCCGATGAGCGGAATGCTTAATTTCCATTTATCCCAAGCACGCCGGCCAATGGGTGTGCGAATATAAGAAACAAATAGGAAAATCGCACCCAAAATGGCGGCTAATAGGATATACCAATATTGCACCATAAAATCCGAGGTACCAATTAAGATCCGCGTTGGCAAAGGCAATGTTGCATGAAACTGGCCAAAAAATTTCGCAAAAGCAGGGATGACAAATATATTAACAATAACAACGGCGATTACAATGACCGACAAAACCGTAATGGGATAGCGAATTGCGGTTTTAATTTGCTTTTTGGTACTCGTTTCTCGTTCAAAATGAACTGCTACTTGACGAAAGACTTCATCCAAACTGCCCGTATTATCGCCGACATTGACAAGCGCTGTCATTAAGGTTGGAAAAATATCGGGGTGACGCCGCATGGCAACTGATAGTGATTGTCCCCCTTCCAGGGTCGCTAACACATCTGCCAAAGCTAATTTCAATTTGAAATTTTTAGCGCTATCCATTACGACATGCGCCGCTTTTACAATAGGGACACCCGCTTTCATGAGTGAATACAGTTGCCGACATAAGAAGGTCAAATCTTCAATGGTGGGCATATCAAGATGCAAGAAATCTGAAAGGCTGCCTTTGGTCGCTGCCTTTTCAACATAGAGTTCAATATAAATCGGGGTAATGCCTGTGCGGATCAGTTCTAAGGCAACACCCGATTCATTGGTACCATCAATAATCCCTGTCACGACCTTGCCAGTTTTATCTCGTCCCTGATATTGATAACGCGGCATTCCATTGTCCTTACACTAATTCACCTGATAATCTAAAAACTTCAGTTAATGTGGTAATACCCGCGACTGCATATTCAAAAGCCCCTTTCACGAGTGGGGTAAAACCAGGTTGTGATTTTGCCAAATGCATAAACAAATTGGTGTCATTCGCTCGCAATGCATCAGCCAATTCCACGGATATTTCTAAATATTCATAAACCCCAATTCGTCCCCGATAGCCGCTGCGATTGCAGCGAGAACAGCCGGCTCCGTGTTTAAAGGAAAAAGATTGTTCAGCAGTTCCCAAAAATCCTGCAATCCACATTTTTTCATGCTCATTTGGCGTATAGTTTTCAATACAGGCATCACAAATTTTTCTAACCAACCGCTGCGCTAATACTCCGCGTAATGCGCCGGCCACTAAAAATCCTTCAGCACCCATATCAATCAAGCGTACCGTACTACTCACGGCATCATTGGTATGTAACGTGGAAAATACTAAGTGCCCGGTTAAAGCTGCGCGCAGCGCAATTTCTACCGTCTCAGAATCTCGAATTTCACCGACCATCACAATATCTGGATCATGTCGCACAACTGCTCTTAAGATATCGGCAAAGTCTAAATGTATCGCTGTATTAACCTGAACTTGGTTTACTCGCGGCAACACATATTCAACCGGATCTTCAATCGTTATAATCTTCTTTGCCTCTGTATTTAAGGCATTTAACATCGCGTACAAACTGGTTGTTTTACCACTCCCAGTTGGTCCCGTTACCAATATCATGCCATTCGGACGATGGATTAAATAGTTTACTTTTTCTAATAATTTCCGCTCCATACCCAATTGATCAAGCTCTAATATGCCCTTACCTTGGTCCAATATTCGCATGACCACCGACTCTCCATAATGCGTCGGCATAATCGCCACTCGTATATCGATATTATGACCTTTAACTACCATGGCAAAGCGGCCATCTTGCGGCAATCTTTTTTCTGAAATATTCATGTTGGCAATCAATTTAATTCTTAATACGAGCGCCGCTACAATTTCTTTGCTCGGAATAATGTGTTCGTGCAATACGCCATCGATTCGTTGTCGAATGCGCAACACCTTATCATCGGGTTCAATATGAATATCAGAGGCGCCCATTTGCACTGCATCTTCAAAAATAGAATCTAACAATTTTACGACGGGTGCGGCATCCGCACTGATGGCTTCTACAACTTCTGGTTCTTCTTTAGATTCAACGATTTCTTCTTTGAGTGCTTTTGCAAAAGAAGCAATATCTTCGGTTCTACGATAAACCAAATCAAAAATGCGCAACAAATCATTTTCCAATACTAAAGCAATTTGGATGGAACCATTTAAGACGCGCACCAATTCATCATAAGCGACCAAATCGGTTGGATCTGCCATTCCGACCAAGTAATTACCATTGGCATTCTCCAATAAAATTACGCGAAAACGACGGGCGATTCGTTCCGGTAATTTTTGAATCACTTCTTGTTTAATATCATACTGTTTTAAATCGATGTAAGGGATCTTTAACTGTTCAGACAGCGTTTTTACCAAGACTCCTTCTTTGATAAATTTCATCTCAATTAAAATATCGCCGAGCTTTCCCCCATGCTCTCTTTGCTCATTCAGGGCTTTTTGTAACTGATCCGAGGTAATATGCCCGGCCTGCACCAGCATATCGCCAATTTTTAATTTTCTTAAGCTTCCTCGAAAGCCTTCAGTTGCCATAGTTATCCTTTCAATGCCTTAATGCGCACATTAATATATTCCAACACGCTGGGATCAACTTTTCCTTCTTGCTGCAAACGTTGATAGCCTTCCAGGGCCGCATCGCGCTGTCCTTCTGAATCCAATGCAATGGATACTCCTAATAGCCACAATGGATTACTGGGCTCTTCTTGTAATAACCGATAATATTGCTGCCTTGCCAACGCAAAATGCCCCGTTTCCTGATAAATATGTCCTAAAAATGCAACATAATTTTTATCTTGTTTTCGACTATCTTTCACCTTAACCAATAAAGACAGGGCTTTTTCCGGCTCCTGGCGTTTATCATGCACCATTGCCATTAGCCTTAAAAAATCTGCATTATTTTCAGCAATTCTTAAACCTTCCAGCAAGGTTTCTTCTGCCAGTTCCAACTGATTTTGTTTTATATATAAGGTTGCCAATTCTGTTCTGGCAAGATGATGATTGGGCGCTTGATTCAAAATGCCCATTAAAAATTTTTGTGCAAGTACTGTTTCGCCATGACTAATGTGTTCCATCGCACGTCGATAATCTACCATAATCTCTTCATCATCGGTTAACTTCGGTTGAGTTTTTTCAAAAATGGGCTCTTCTATTACTTTTGCCAAGGGTGATGGTAATGCATTGGTTCGAGAACGATCATGATGGGGTAAATCTAATACCACGGCGGATTTAGCAGGTTTTATGACCGTCGGTGTTTCCTGCGGTAATTCTATGACTCGCTCAGAGACTGTCCAAGCAAATACAGCCACTGGAAATACTATTATTCCCTCAGCAATTAGGCCCTTTACAATGGTACCGATTCTCATCTTGTACTATCTCCTCATTCATTTTTCTAAACCGATCTAAGGAATTATCTATTTTTTCAGACCACGTGCCGCCATCCACTACGATAGGGCGTAATAAAATGACCAATTCGCTCTTTTGCAGACTTTGCACGGCATGCCTAAAGAATTTTCCAAAAAAGGGTAAATCTTTCAAGATAGGGATCCCTTCTGTTAAGGTAGAATTTTGATTTTGCATTAATCCCCCAATAATAACCATTTCGCCATTGCGCGCTCTCACCATCGTATCGGATTCGCGCACTGTACTTTTAGCAAGCGGATACGATTGAGCCTGTCCATTTAAAGTAAAATTTTTAATATCATCTTCCACGTTACTGACGGTTGGATGGATATGTAAAGTAACCACATTTTTATCGGTAATTTGCGGAGTCACATCTAAAGCAATGCCTGAGAAAAAGGAGTCAAATGTTACCGAAGGCGTTGTCGCTGTAGTCGCAGCGGAGGCTGTAGTCGTGGTCGATATATTGGTAATAAAAAACCGATCATCTCCGACTTTAATTAAAGCTTTTTGATTATTTGTCGTTGAAATTCGGGGGCTCGATAAAACTTGTACTTTACCTTGTGTTCCTAATAACTCCAAAAATGCTCCAACGTTTTTGTAATTCATGGCTAACGCAAAAACCCCGCCAAAAGCCGCGGTATTGGATGCAAAATTGGTTGTACCCTGCCCCGGCGTTACGTTGGCAGTTGTATTGTCTAGGTTGGCATTTAAGATAGGCAAACTGTCACCAACCGCTGGCGCGTTTTGAATAACTTCTCCGCCAGTAAGCGTTGATTGAATTCGGCCGCTTAACATTGACCAATTGATCCCTGCTTGGAAACTATCATTTAATTGCACCTCTAAAATTTTCGCTTCTAAAATAACCTGACGGTTAAGCGAGGTTTCCGCACTCTTTAAAAAGTCTTCTACTCGTTTTAATTCTTCCGGCATGGCTTGTACCACAACCAAATTGGCAAGAGGACTAACAGCAACTTTTCTGCCTTCACCTGATCCAATTAATGTTTCAATCGTTGTTTGCAACTCTTTCCAAAAATCTGCTTTAAATGAGGTTGTAATCATACTATTGATGGTGTTGGAATTTGAACCTGCCGTTCCGGTTCCTTGAGCCGGCGTATTGGTCTGGGAAATGGGGGTAGAGGTGCCTGTCTGCGTGTTCGAAGCAGAACTGCCGGATGAACTTAAAGAACCCGCAGAAACTTGGATCTCTGAAGCACCATCGCGTTTAAGATCTAAATAATTAACGGAAAAGGCTCTTGTTTGTAAGGTTGCAGGTAGTATTTCAACCCCTTGCGCCGTTTCACGAAAATCATAACCATACACACTGCGCACGGTATCTAACACTTCTGGAACAGTCACCCTTTTCAGCTGCAGAGAAATTTTGCCCTCAACCGAAGGGTGCACGGTAATATTGAAGGGTGTTCCTTCCACTAAACTTAAAAAAAATGTCTTAGCAGGGACGTCTTCAGCGTATAAATCAAAACGTTTTTCCGTCGTTAACGCTGTTTTAGCTTGATTCCCTGTAATATTTGGCATCAAAGCTTTTTTAACGCCTTCTGGTAATTGAACCTTCGATCCCTGTTTTACCCTATAATTTCCATCGGAACTACTTTGCAACATCTCATCGATATCTCGAGCAGTCGCTGTTTCCTTGTTAACGGAAATAGGCTGACACCCAAAAAGCAATAGAATCGCGCATAATGAACCGAACAATCCCAACCAATAGTAACTCTGAACTCTCATTTTGCAGGTTCCTTATTGATTTCTTTAAGAGGTTCCTTAATTGGAATTCCAAATAAATGCAAGACAACCTCTCCTTGTGTTCCCACTAAAGTCACACTGTAAGGATCGATAGATTTGACCTTTTGATCACCAATCATATCCCCAACTTTCACAATGCTATTGTTAATAATAGCAAATTTACTGTCATCCGATATTAAGGTGGCATCTAACACATAGGTCGTGACACTCACCGCTTCCTGGGTTTTTGCGGTTTCTTTGTTATAGTCACTCGGCAGCGTCGGATCCCTTTCGGGCAGGGCGGAAACACAACTTGCCCAGAGCACACCCACGGCAACTCGGATTAGAAATGACCCACAACTAAACATCAATCCAACCCTCATTCAAACTCAAAGTATGTAAAATGATGGTGATTTTGGCTTTGGGGTATTTTTTAACCTCATAGGTAATCTCATCCCAAATCACATTCATATTTTGTTTTTCTAAGGCTTTTAAAAACTGCAGGGTATCAAAGTAGCCGCCCATCATTTCAACTTGCAAACCGTGGTTATATACTTGGAACTGTATGGTCTTACCATTCTCAGTAATGGTTTTCCCAGAAAATAACGGCTTAGTTTCTAAGCTCTCTATGCTAAGTACTGTCAAGCCCACCGTTTGCATTATCAGATTATTTAAAATAGTCGTCATTTCCTTCGGCGATACCATTTTTTTAGTATCAACATAAATTTGTTGACTGAGCTTTTCGCTCCGTTGTTTTAAATTCAGGGCTTGACTGGCAAGTACCGCTGTTGGATCGCGCCCCAACACCCCTGAAAGCGTATCAATTTGACCCTCTAATGAATTAATCTGGGTTTTAATTTCTTGCGATTTTTTTGAAATTTCCTCATTTGTTGCTAATACATAATCATATAGCGTTGTATACCACACAAAATAAATAAAGGCCAAAACAGTTATGCCAATTAAAATCCGTTCTCTTAGCGAAAAGGCGTTAAATTTTTTTTCTAATAGCAAAACTAGTTCATGGCTGTTCATAAGTTTTCGTTTCCAAGTCAAAATCTATTTCATGGGTTTTTTCATCGGTTACCACTTTAAACAATTGAAAGGTTTTTCCTTTAAACACAGGTTCTGTCCCTAATCCCGCAATCAATTTTGGCACCAATTCTGTATTGATTGTTTTTCCCTCTAACCCAATATAGTTTCCATTATCCTTAAAGGTGATCTTGGTTAACCAGATCCCTTCGACCGCTTCTTTTGCCAACGATTCGAAATATCCGGCAAAGCCATTAAATTGATTAGCCAATGCTGAATCTAACATGGTTACAACCTCTTGTTTTTCTTGCCGATCGATTTCATATTTTTTAATTTCTGCCTCAATTTGATCGCGCGTTTGTACTTCTGGGATTTTACCAGAAATCACTTGCAATTTTTGCGTTTTAGCTAATTGCTCTTTGTCTAAATTCGTTAATTCTTTTTTAATGGTCAAATGTTCATATAGATTTACACTCGTTATCAATACCAAAATTCCGCAAAAACCCCAAAAAACCCAAAGAAAATACTGAAAGGTAAAATCTAAAACAAATTTCTTTTTCTGGATTTGATACAAATTAATCTGCTGCGTCACTCTAAATTCTCCTCTTCTCGCAACAGCGCGCCTACGGCAAATAAGTAATTCGGCTCTTCCTCTTCTTTGAGCGGCGTCTCAAAAGTTAAACACTCCGAAAGCTTTAACAAATTTATTTCAGCCCCTAATGTGTTTTTTAAATATTCTGCTATTAAATGACCATTAAGCAATGTGGGCGCCAACACAATAACATTGGAAATGCTTTGCCTAAAAACGCTGTTCATATAATCAAAAGATCTTTGAATTTCTAACGCCAATGATTCCAAAATTTTAGCATCTTGTTCTGGCGCTTTACCAAATTCATCTAATTTAAGCTCAAAAGTTCGAGTAATACACAGTTGTTTATCTCGACATAAGATCAATTTCCCTATTTTTTCGGTAATTTGAACACAAGCACAGGACTTAACTTCTTTAGGATATCGATTTAAAATATTTTTTAAAATGAGTTCTGGAATATCAACAATCGTTAAAACTAAACCAGAAGGTACAATCAAATTTTCAATCTGGGGGATTATATTTTTGCGCATCACGACAGCGTAGATCATTTTTAAGCTATCGCGGGCGCGCACATAGGGAAGCGGAAAGGTATTCACAACAGCTTCTTCCATCGGAAAATTGACAATGTCCTTTAACACCCACCGTAAGGCTTGATTCATTTCTTCTTTAGCAACTGCTGGCGCTTCTATTAAATTTAAGCTGTAATTGTCATTTGCCAAAACGTAAGAACACGGAACACCTTGTAATTGGTGATTATTCACAAACTTGATTAACGCATCTTGTTTAGCGGCTAAATCCTCAGCCGCTTGATAACTCTGCGCCTTAATGATCATTTGGGAACCACTCGCCACGCCATAGGTAATCGCAATACCCGTTTGCGTTTCAACAATTC
>JAJZUR010000019.1 GCA_021848375.1 Pseudomonadota bacterium
AAGGAAGATCACCTATCTCATCCAAAAACACCGTACCCCCTTGGGCAAGCTCGAACTTTCCCGGCTTCCCCGACGCAAGCGCGCCGGTGAACGCTCCCTGCTCGTAGCCAAAGAGTTCCGATTCCAATAAATCCCCCGGTATCGCTCCACAATTTATCTTGATATAAGTGCCGTTTAAAGATCTAGAACTGTTTTCATGGATTAACTCGGCTATGTTGTTACGCATGAAAGCAGGTAAACCTTGCAGACTTGGCAAGCTAAAAGCATCGATGAGTAATTGGATGGCTTCTTTTTCCGGAATTCCCCGACTTTTTAAATAAAAGAGCGCCTCTAAATCAAGATGACCCACCGTTGCGCCATGGCTACATTGTACATCATTATTGTATATTTCTAGTTGAGGCCGCGTATCTGCTTCCGCTTCTTCTGAAAGCAGCAAGTTTTTATTTTCTAACAGTGCGCTGGTCAACCTGGCGTCTTTTGCAACCACAATTTTCCCCGTAAATGCCGAGCGGGCTTTATCTTTCACGACGCCTCTAGAAATAATGCTGCTCATTGTATGCGGTTGAAGGTGTTGTACGGTCAGATGAACGTCCATTTGTTGCTGGTGATGGGCTGCAGCAAGTGCATAAAATTGGCAATGGGCATTTGATTCCTGCAATTGAATGGCAAAAGCAACTCGATTGGTTTCACCACCCAAACTAACCGAGGTGCCCGTGTAATGACTATTGGCTTGTTGTTTTACCGTAACATGCGCAAGTTGTAAGCTTTTTGATAGGGAACGCTGCAAAAAAACATGGTTTAGCTGCGCGCCTTTCTCTATATTAATTTCAGTTATCGTATTGGTAAAGGCGCTTTTTTCGCCAAGAGAAATATATATCTCAATAATGGTGCCCTGACTATTTTCTTCAGCAAGAATAACGTTTTTGGGATTTATCAAAAGTGGAGTGGTTTCGGGATTGGTAACATGCACTATATAATATGGGTTTGGATGGACGGTATTTTTGGGTAATCTAATATTGTCTGCAGCATTGGCGCCCATACAAATCAATTGCCCATTATAATAGATGGTTTGTTGGGTTGATTTTGGATCAATTAATAATGGCTGAATAAATTCCAGTAAAGATTCAGGTGAAACCGAATCGTATTGAGAAGCGTCAGTCGGCAAAAAAGAATCCAAAGCATGGCGTCTGAGATTGGTATATTTCCAATCTTCTTTATCCAGATTTTCCAGCAGAGTGGAGCAAGTCTTATGTAATAAAGGGGCAGAAATAGACATAAATTTCTTCCTTAGATCCAGGCATAGCCTCTATTTTCCAATTCAATGGCAAGCGATTTGTCGCCAGATTTAACAATTTTTCCATTTGCCATAACATGGACAAAATCAGGTTTCACATAATCCAATAAACGTTGGTAATGTGTAATTAATATCATAGCACGATCACTTGAACGGTTAGCATTAATGCCAGCCGCAACCGCTTTTAAGGCATCAATATCTAACCCAGAATCTATTTCATCTAATAGAGCAAGCTTGGGCTCTAACAGTAACATTTGTAAAATCTCATTGCGTTTTTTCTCACCACCAGAAAATCCATCGTTTAAAGCGCGGTATAAGAGAGTTTCCGGCATATCTAATAGCGCCATTTTTTCTTTAATGATGGTTAAGAAATCCATTGCATCGAGCAAAGCTTTCCCTTGCGCTTTTCTCTGTGCATTAAAAGCCGTTTTTAAGAAATGAGCATTGGTAACCCCTGGAATCGCAATTGGGTACTGAAAACCTAGAAAAATGCCAAGAGATGCAGAGACTTCTGGTGAAAAAGTTAGCAAATCTTCGCCAAGATAGGTTAAATGGCCTTGGGTAACTTGATAACCTTCTTTACGCGCAATAAGGTTAGCCAAAGTACTTTTTCCAGATCCATTAGGCCCCATAATAGCATGCACTTCACCACTTCCAATGGTTAGATTAATGCCTTGAAGAATGGCTTTATCATTTACCGAAACATGTAAATCACGAATTTCTAATAAGGGTTTTGTAATTGACATCATAACCTCACTTACTTATTCACCCAATGGCGCCTTCCAAGCTTACGGAAAGGAGTTTTTGTGCTTCCACTGCAAACTCCATGGGCAATTCTTTAAAAACTTGTTTACAAAAACCATTGACAATCATAGATATGGCCTCTTCAGTATCCATACCGCGTTGACGACAATAAAATAATTGTTCCTCGCTAATTTTACCGGTTGTAGCCTCATGTTCTATTTTGGCAGTTTTATTTTTTATTTCGACATAAGGAAAAGTGTGTCCCCCACAATGAGCGCCGAATAATAAAGTATCACATTGGGTGTAGTTTTGTGCATGGTGCGCATTTGGCGTTACCCGTACCAATCCTCGATAATTATTTTGACCAAACCCCGCAGCAATGCTTTTTGATAAAATGGTGCTTTTGGTATGAGCGCCCATGTGGATCATCTTTGTCCCGGTATCAGCCTGTTGGCGGTGGTTGGTTAGAGCAACAGAATAGAATTCACCCACGCTATAATCCCCCCGTAAGATGACACTGGGGTATTTCCATGTAATGGCAGAGCCAGTTTCTACTTGCGTCCAAGATATTTTGGATCGGATCCCACGACATAATCCACGTTTGGTTACAAAATTATAGATACCGCCTTTGCCGTCTTTATCACCCGGATACCAATTTTGGACCGTTGAATATTTGATCTCAGCACGATCGAGCGCAATCAGTTCTACCACAGCAGCATGCAATTGATTTTCGTCGCGCATGGGGGCCGTACAGCCTTCTAAATAGCTGACTGTGCTATCTTCTTCTGCAATGATGAGCGTGCGTTCGAATTGACCCGTTGCAACGGCGTTAATGCGAAAATAAGTGGAAAGCTCCATTGGGCAACGTACCCCTTTAGGGATAAAGCAAAAAGATCCATCGGTAAAAACAGCGGCATTCAGGCAGGCAAAAAAATTGTCTGTGTAAGGGACAACCGTGCCTAAATATTGTTGAATGAGGCGGGGGTGTTCCCGTACCGCTTCCGAAAATGAACAAAAAATAATACCAAGGGTTGCTAATTTATCTTTAAATGTGGTGGCAACGGAAACGCTATCAAAGACAGCGTCTACTGCAATCCCGCTCAGCCTTTCCTGTTCCTTTAAGGGGATCCCTAATTTTTCATAGGTTTTTAGGAGTTCGGGATCAATTTCCTCTAAGCTGTTTACTTGCGGTTTTACTTTGGGGGCAGAATAGTAGCAAATATTTTGATAATTAATGGGGGCATATTTTAAATGTGCCCAATGCGGTTCTTTTAAAGTTAACCAGTGCTGATAAGCTTGTAATCGCCATTGCAACATAAAATCAGGCTCATTTTTTTTGGCGGAAATCAAACGAATGGTTTCTTCATTTAAGCCAAGCGGGATGCTATCGGATTCGATGTTTGTGACAAATCCCGCACTGTATTCACGTTCCATGATTTTTTTTAGTTCAGGGGATTGTACATTAGCCATGCTGTGCTCCAACGGATAATGGGTATGGGTGGGCTTGATATAAATCGGCTAATTTAATCTTTTGCAATGCATGCGTGATGGCATGATTAATTCGAAGCCAAGGTGTTTTGATGGTACAGGAGCTTGCGGTGTCGCAATGGTCATGACCCAAACTGCATTCGGTAATGGCAATTGGGCCTTCTAATGCATCGATAAGATCCACAATAGAGATTTGATTCGGATTGCAATTCAGTTGATATCCGCCCTGAGTGCCACGCTCGGATCTCAGCAAATCGTGTTTTGATAAGCGCTTTAATAGTTTGGAGACGGTGGGTTGGGTGATAGCTGTTTTTTGGGCAATTTCTCTTGCTTGAAATAAACGGTTTGGCTGACTCGCCATAAAGGCCATAATAATCACGCCATAGTCAGTCAACTTTGAAATTCTAACCACATTTTACCCCAAGCTCTTAAGAATTAAGACTAAATCAGTCCTAATTAGAAGGAGTATACTTTAGATTTGCCCATCTTCCAATACTATGTTTGGTTAATACAGACCGGCCACAGGGCGACATCTTAGACCGGGCTTTTGAAATTTTTTGACACCCTGTGGTTTGGTATTAGTTTGCTTGCAGTTTCTCAAACGATTAAATTTTTACAATCCGTTTACCCCAATACTTTGAAAACATTTTTTTCTAATCAATTTTCAATATTTTTTGGATGTTCGGAATCAATGACTCCTGAATTTGCCGCTAAAAAATTAGATAAAAAAAAATAGAAGTTTCATCTCTTAATCAAAGCGCAGGCACACAGACTAAATCTATGGAATTATTGGGACTGCTAATGCACAGATGGATACTGAGGTACTGAAGGAAGCCTTAAATCCTTCAACACTCGTTCTACTCGTTTCACTTCTGGGAGGTCATTCGGTCTTGCTTGATTATTTTTTGCTTGGTAGTAATGCGTCAATGCACGTGACATCAGCATTCGCTCGTCATCAATTTCTGAGGTTTCAAATGAAATTTCTTTCTTGAGTTCTCGTTTAATATCTTTAATATCAGACGTGTAGTTCATCTACGTCTCCTTGCAATCATTGTTGGTATGGAAACTATTTTATCAGTTGGACAAAGTTTGTTTGTAAGCTTTTAACTATGAGGAGACTAAGCTCTTTGCCTTAATACGTATATCCGCCCGGAAACTGGCCTTTCTTCATGCTCCCGTAGAATCAAGGGTTCTTCAACTTTAAGTGTTAGGCCGTACTCTGTTGCTAGCGACTGTATATACTCGGATGAATGCGCAAAGCGTCCGGTGACTTGTAAAGCATAGGTGCCGCTTGCCAAATATTCAGTGGTAAAAGCAAAAAAGCCGTTTGGGTGGAGGGCATTGGTGATATTTTTAAATAAATTTCTTAAATCACCGCTATAAACTAACACATCTGTGGCGATGATTAAATGAAAGCGATCATCAATGGTAATCGTTTGGAGATATTCATTAATATCAGAGACGATTAGTTTATCATAGGCCCCAAGAATTTCAGCTTTTTCAAGCATTTTAGCTGAGAGATCGACACCAATTAAATCGCGTGCGAGATCGCGAAAAACAATACCTGCTAATCCGGTGCCGCAACCAAGATCACAGACACGACCAGCGGTAGGATTTGTTCCAAGGCAGCTGCCGACAGCATTGCGAAGTAAGGCTGGTGCAGCATATTTTAGTTTGGTTTTTAAGTGTTCATTGTAATATTCTGCATATTGATCAAACAATTGTGCAATATACTGCGAAGGGGCGGCAGATGTGTTCTCGCCTCTTAGCGCCATCACCATATGACGTGCGGTGTCATTGTTCGGATCGAGTGCAAGCGATTTTTCAAAATGCAGTAAAGCTTTTAATTTCTCCTGATTTCTTAAATAGAGTATAGCAATGTTGTGGTGAATGTCAGAAAGCTCGGGTGAAAGTTGTAAAAGCGTATCGTAAGTTGTCAGTGCCTCTTCAAGTTTGCCAAGATTTACATAAACTTGTCCTAATTGTTTTGCCGCTTCAATATTGTTAGGATCAAGTTCAAGAGATTTTTTAAGGTGGATTTCAGCCAAGGTATTATCGCCTATATCCGCATAAATTAAGCCCAAATGAAAACGCGCAATAGGATGCTCTGGAAATAGGCGTATCACTTCGCGATAATGCACACCCGCTTGTTCCATTTTGTTTTGGCTGGCGAGACTATGCGCTAAATTATAATGTGCTTCCCAAAGGTGTGGGTTTATACGCAGCGCTTTTTCAAAAAGAGGTACCGCTTCTAAGATAATACCCTGTTTATAATATAAGCGGCCCAAATTATTGTAGCTTTCGGCATGCTGAGGATTAAGCCGCAATGCCTGACGTAAATGTTGCATGGCAAGTTCTGTTTCGCCCAGGGTGATATAGACATTACTTAAATTAAGATGGGAAGCAACTTCGTTTGGCGCAGATTGAAGCGCCTCTTTAAAATATTTAAGTGCCTGTTCGAGATCAGTATTTGCTTCTAACATCATATCCAGATCACGTTTTGGAAGTGGGCGGTTCTTTTGAGGCAGGAGTAGCCGCAACCAAATCGATGGCGAATTCCCCACAATGCTTGGCAATTTCATTGCGCGCGACATTATGTAATCGAGTGACTTCATTCCAGTCTGTGCCTTTAGGGAGGATAGGCTTACCGATGGTTATCGTTACTGAAGACCATTGCAGGGGTAATTGATCTATTTGCAATAATGAGCGTGATCCTTTGATAGCAATAGGGCACAGCGCCGTTTGGGTATCCACTGCGATTTTAAACGCACCCAGTTTAAAAGGCCTTAAGCCAATGGCATGCGTAAAGGTACCTTCTGGAAAAATCAATAAAGATTGTTTTTCTTGTAATAAAGCGGTCATATTGGAAGAATCTGCGATACTTTGTGAAACATCGAGTCTGTCAACGGTTAAAAATCCTAGTTTTTTGATGGCAAATCCAATCAGCGGCCACCGCGCTAGTTCTTTTTTTCCCGTAAAAACGACATCGATTGGCAGCACGGAAAATAATAAAATAGCATCGATGTAACTTGCATGGTTAGAAATATACATGACGGGTAAGTTTTGGGGTAGATTTTCTTTTCCTTGCACCGATAGGGGGCAGAAAGTAAATTTCAGAAGCAGCTTGGCAAAAAAGCGACAGAAAATTCGAGCACGATGGCGTGATAGTAGGATAAGTGAGCAATAGAACCATGGAGAAAAAAGAGCGACAATAAGCGCGAGGTAAAATGTGTAGAAATATTGTGCCGTTTTTTTACCGAATTGCTTTAGTGTTATAAAAATCCCTTTTATAAATAGTTTAGCCACTTGGAGACTAAAAGGAAGTCCATGTTTCACCAAGCTTCCTTCAAGATAGGCTTTTTTACAGAGCGATCGTTGTAGTTTGCCGCTAGAGGTTTTGGGAACGGTCCTTGGTGGAACTAAGACAACCTCATCGGGAGGAATGGCGAGGACCACAGAAACTTTTTCGATGATCTCATTGATCATTTGCTGGCGTACGGATGTCGCCGTTTCGGCGGTTTCAGTGACGATCACTAATTTTTCCGTTCCCAATTTGGGATCAGAAACGCCAAATGCAATAACGCACCCTTTGCGCACACCCGTGACTTCTGCAACGACTTCTTCAATTTCTTGCGGGTATAAATTGCGGCCGGCTTTTATAATCAGATCTTTTTTACGGCCAGTAATAAAAACTTCTCCATCGACGAGATAAGCGAAATCACCGGTATCCCACCAGCCATCGTGATAAATGGCTTCCGTTGCGGCAACGTTCTGATAATAACCCAACATTGCTGAAGGACCTTTAAAATATAGACTGCCGATTTGTCTTTCGGGTAAGGAGTTCCCGGCATCATCCACGACTTTAATTTCGTGTAAGGGTAAAGGTAAACCACATGAAACAAATTCTAAATAAGGAATTTCTGTTTTTGCACTTGGAATGGCCTTTTGTTTTATTTCAAAGGGATTTCTTAGGATGGTATCAATTTTTGGGACACGATGTAGAGGAGGGAAGGTTAATGCAACCGAGGATTCCGCCAAGCCATAGACGGGGTATAAACTTTCTTCTTTAAATCCAAAGGGAGCAAATTTTTTCGCAAATCGTTCTAATGTTCGAGGGTTGATCGCTTCCGCACCATTGAATGCCAATCGCCAACAACTGAGATCGAGGCCATGGAGATTCGCATCGTCAATTTTTCGGATACAAAGTTCATAGGCAAAATTTGGTCCGCCGGAGACGGTTCCTCTATGATAGTGAATTGCCCACAGCCAACGTTCTGGTCGATTAATAAAGGATATGGGTGATAATAATGTGAGCGGATTGGCGTGATATAAGCTGCCAAGCCAGGCGCCAATCAGTCCCATATCATGATAAAGCGGTAGCCAACTGACGGCGACATCTCTTTGGCTAAATTGAATAGCGTTCCCAAAAGATCGAATATTAGACAATAAATTATGATGGCTAAGGCAAACGCCTTTGGGATCACTCGTACTGCCGGAAGTATATTGAATAAGAGCGGGATCGTGCGGCTGTAAGGTGATGCGGGGAGGGTTGCCTTTTGCGGTTAATAAGATCTCTACCGTCGTGACGGTATTTAGACTTTTAATAAAAACGCGTAGCAATTTACTTAAGACTTCAACTTTTGCAAAGGTAATTAACAGTCGAACGCCAGCGTTATTTAAAATGGTTGCTTCTCGAAGCGCATACTCTTCAATACGATCGGCGCGTAATGGCGGATAAATTGGGACAGGGATCCCGCCGCAGAGTAAAATGCCAAAAAAAGCATAAAAAAAGGCTGGTGAAGTGGGTAACATGATAGCCACGGTTTGTCCGGGTTTTAACCCTTGCTCGTACAATCCGGCAGCGACGCGTGTTGATGATTCGAATAATTGCCCATAGCGGATAATGATTTCTGCGCCATGCTCATCTTGTAGATAAATATGCGGACGATTTGGATCTTCCGCGGCGTGCCTTTGTAAGACTTCCACTAAGGTTTTAGCGGATGCAGGATTGATTTCAATTTCTGGTAGGGGGGTAATAAATGCGGTTGGGATAACTTTGCGAATCGGGTGTTCTTTTTGGATCGCATCGGCAATATCGCGCAGCGTTTTGGCTTCGATCATCAAGGTATCTTCAAATTGGATGGAAAATGCTTTTTCGATCCGCAGAAAAAGTTCGACGCGACCCAAGCTATCGACGCCTAAATCATTTTCGATTAACGCATCGATGGAAAGATTTGAGAGAACGCGTTCGGTTTTATATTCCGAGATAAATTGACGAACGATGGACATTAACGCTTTCTCAATATCCTCTCGTTGATTTTGTTTCATTATGGAATTCTATTTATCATCACCGAGTTCTTCATCAAATCCATCTTGACCTTCATCCAAAGCAGGTTTGACAGCGATCAACTCGATCTCAAAAATCAAGGTAGCATTAGGCGGGATGAGATGACCCACACCTTGTGCACCATAGGCAAGCTTGGGCGGGAGATAGAGTATCCATTTCGCGCCTGGTTTCATCAATTGCAGCGCTTCAATCCAACCCGGAATGGTAGCATTTAGCGCCAAGGTTGCTGGTTTATGTTGATTTCTGGAACTATCAAATTCAGTGCCATCAATAAACGTACCGCGATAATTAACCACGACAAAATCAGTGGGTTCTGGGGGCGTGCCTTCGCCTTCTGTAAGGATTTTATACTGCAAGCCGCTTGGGAGCGTATGTACGCCTGGTTGTTTTTGGTTTTTCGCTAAAAAGGCCTCACCAGCGGCTAAATTCTTATTCGCGATTGAAACGGATTCGCTACAGTGTCCGATAAAGGGTACCAGCCATAAAATCAGTGCGCCAAACAGAGAAAATGAGCTTTTTAATAACATGAGGGATCCTTTCAAAAAAACCTAGAGATAATCTCTCTATTTTGCACATTCAGGATTGCTTATCAAGTTTAAAATTCAAGTCGCGCACCTAACATTAGACCATCTCCTTTGGGATAGGCAGTAAATTGGTAAGCGGGTGTTCGTTCGAGATCGGATTGATAGACGCATTTTGCGGACAAGAAAGCGATGGTCCAACCCAGAACGACTTGAGAAAGATAATGTCGATTGGAGTTGATTCTCGAAAGTCCTGGTAATGTCGAAAGAAAATACAGCGTGAATTTCAACCCAGGGGGGTCGCTCATCATCGCAGCCGTTAAAAGTGGTGTGGCTCCATAAAAGGCATGACCACTAACACCAGTTTGATAGCGGAAAGGCTGCCATTTGGAATCTTCATTTTTATTCGGCCTGCCGCTGCCCAACATATTGGTTAAAAACACTTGTTGGAGGCCGCCAACAATAAAAGTCCTCAGACTTCGATATCCCCAAGTGTAAAGCGTATTTCCCAAAAGGGTATGTTCGCGTAAATGACCAACCCCCATCGCAGTAAGGTAAATGCCTGCATAATAATAGGAAAGGCAGCCGATGGCAGAGGGAATAGTAAAAAAGTGATCAGTTTGTGATGAACGAATATCCGTTTGCCAATGTTCCGCAAACGCTCTATCCAAGCCTGTATTGGCTAGAATACCCGCAAAGAGGAAAGTATCGCCAAAGATAATGAGGTTATCGTTTTCAAAATAATTTGAAAAATCGTGTTTTACATCTTGCAGGAGGTTTTGCATCCAATGACTTTCATAGTTGGTCGGATGTTGTTGGGGAGGCACATCCATACTAATGGCATGCGCATTTGAGAGTGTGAATCCCCATAACAGTGACAGCGCGCAACCAGCGTTAAGAATTCTTTTTAGATATGTCATATCCCTATGTAACCAAATTATCCTACTTACTTTCAGAATGGACTATCGGAGGCGTTGCGTCAAAGAAAATGGGACAGCCAACCATAATTTTTTGTGGCTTATTATGATCTACAACTTTTTTGCTATAGGTCGAATTATTTTTTCTCAATCCCGCCTTGTGTTAATTTTTTGGGATCAAGTAGGCGATTCAATTCCGCTTCACTGAGGTTGGTCATTTCTTTTGCGACTGCCTGGATAGAACGCTTTTCTTGATAGGCTCGTTTGGCAATGGCAGCCCCCTTTTCGTAGCCGATGATGAGATTTAGTGAAGTGACTAAAATCGGGTTTTTAGCGAGTTGTTCTTGAATGTGATCTTTATTAACAATAAAGCCCGCAATGGCCTTATCTGCTAATGCACGGGCGCTGTTACTCATCAATTGAATGCTTTGTAGAATGTTATACGCAATCACCGGGAGCATGGTATTTAATTGAAAATTCCCAGCAAGTCCCGCAATACCAACAGTAGTGTCGTTACCAATAACCTGGGCTGCCGCCATACAGACAGCTTCTGGGATAACGGGGTTAACTTTGCCAGGCATAATGCTGCTGCCGGGTTGTAAGGTTGGCAGGGTAATTTCGCCAAATCCCGCTAATGGACCACTATTCATTAGACGCAGATCATTGGAAATCTTCGTTAAACTGATGGCAACCACTCGGCATTGTCCTGAAAAAGCGACCATCACATCCTGTGAACCTAACCCTTCAAAATAATTGACATGCGGCGTTAAGGGCAGTTGTGTTTTGTTGGCTAATTCGACGGTGACACGTTTGCCAAATTCAGGATGTGCATTGATACCAGTCCCGACCGCCGTTCCACCTAATACAATTGTTTGTATGTGCGGAACCAGAGCTTCAATGCGTTGTATGTCGTGTTTAATTTGATTGGCCCAGCCGCTCAATTCCTGACCAAAGGTTAAGGGCATGGCGTCCATTAAATGCGTACGGCCGGTTTTAACGATATTTTCTAATGTTTTTGCTTTGTTGGTAATGATTTTTTCCAGATGTTTTAAAGCGGGCAATAAATCCTTCTCTACTTCTATTGCGCAACTTAAGTGGATTGCCGTTGGGATCACATCATTACTGCTTTGACTCATATTAACATGATCATTTGGATGAATCGTTAACTGAGAACGCATACTGGCAATGCGAGCGATGACTTCATTGGCATTCATATTGGAGCTGGTGCCCGATCCCGTTTGGAAAACATCGAGTGGAAATTCTGCGTTATATTGACCTTCCGCAACACTTTCCGCAGCATCAATGATGGCTTTTGCGATAGCAGGCTCCAATAATTTCAGATCCATATTCACTTTTGCAGCTGCTGCTTTAATTAATGCCAGTGACTTAATAAATGGGGCAGGAAGGCGTAAATCACTGATGGGAAAATTATCAATTGCTCGTTGCGTTTGTGCGCCATATAAGGCGTCTTTTGGAACTTGCAGTTCTCCCATGCTATCTTTTTCGGTACGGGTTTCAGGTTTTTTCATGCGGCCTTCTTTGTTAATAATTGTCTTAACACATACTGCAAGATTCCACCATGCTGATAATATTCCATTTCTTTCGGAGTATCAATACGGGCAAGTACTTTAAATTTTTTCTCTTCTCCTGTATCACGCATGACATGCACTTCAATCTGTTCACGATGTACTAAATTTTCAAGTTGAATGGTATACGTTTCACGCCCTGTCAGGTTAAGCGATTGTGCGTTTTCGCCTGTTATATACTGTAGCGGCAATATTCCCATTCCAATGAGATTGGATCGATGAATGCGTTCAAAGCTTTCAGCAATAACAGCACGTACGCCGAGCAATAAAGGCCCTTTAGCGGCCCAATCGCGGGAAGATCCGGTTCCATATTCTTTACCGGCAAGTATAATTAAGGGACACTGTTCTTGTTGGTAGCGCATAGCAGCATCAAAAATGGACATTTTTTCGCCGCTTGGGACGTGGAGAGTCCAATTGCCTTCGGTGCCTGGTACCAACATGTTTTTAAGGCGTATATTCGCAAAAGTACCGCGCACCATGACTTCATGATTCCCGCGTCTTGAACCATAAGAATTGAAATCTTGAGGTGCAACACCTAATTTTTGTAAATATTCGCCTGCCGGACTATTTTTCGCAATATTACCAGCAGGAGAAATATGATCCGTTGTCACAGAATCTCCCAGTACCGCAAGGACTTTTGCATTATCAATATTGGAAAATTGGGTTGCAGGTTTATAAGACATGCTTGCAAAATAAGGGGGTAATTTAACGTAAGTGGAAGATGCTTTCCAATCAAATTGTTCCCCTTTTGGGATCTGTAACTCTTTCCATTGTTTGCCGCCAGTGAAAACGGCTTGATAACGCGTTTCGAACATATTGGCTTGCACCGTTTGTTGGATTAAGGTTTGGATCTCAGCCCTACTTGGCCAAATATCCTTCAAATAAACTGGCTGATTGTTTTTGTCTTGTCCAAGGGGTTCTTGATAAAAATCAATATTCATCGTGCCGGCTAGCGCATAAGCAACCACCAACGGAGGAGATGCTAAGTAAGAAAAGCGCACGTCAGGATGTATGCGTCCTTCAAAATTGCGATTGCCCGAAAGGACAGCAGCAACGGCTAAATTGCCGTCTTTGATGGTTTGGCTAATAGGTTCTAATAAGGGCCCTGAATTACCAATACAAGTCGTGCAACCATAACCCACGAGATCAAATCCTAACGCATCTAACGGTTGCATTAAATTGGCTTTTTCAAGATAATCGCTCACTACTTGGGATCCGGGCGCAAGACTTGTTTTCACCCAGGGTTTGGTCATTAAACCTTTTTCCAGTGCTTTTTTGGCGATTAATCCAGCGGCTAACATTACATCAGGATTTGAGGTGTTGGTACAACTGGTAATCGCTGCAATCACAACAGATCCATGCGTTAAAGGATATGGTTTTCCCTCTAGAATGACGTTTTGTGAAGTGATATTTAGATTTTGATCACTTAACATACTTTGAAACTTTTCTTTTGCAGTTTTTAGGCTAATGCGATCTTGCGGGCGGCGCGGACCAGCAATGCAGGGAGCAACGGTCCCTAAATCTAATTTCAAAGAATCGGAATATTCTGCATCTTTGCAACCGGTAGTACGAAATATTCCTTGTGCTTTGGCATAAGCTTCAACTAATTTAATTTGTTTTTCATCACGACCGGATAATGTCAAATAAGTAAGCGTTTCTTTATCAATTGGAAAGATACCGCAAGTTGCGCCATATTCTGGCGCCATATTGGCGATGGTTGCGCGATCAGCGAGCGGTAAGTGATCTAAACCATCTCCATAAAATTCTACAAATTTACCGACGACATTTTTTTTGCGCAGCATTTCGGTAACCGTTAATACCAAATCCGTCGCCGTCGTTCCTTCCGGCATTTTGCCTTCTAATTTAAAGCCAATCACTTCTGGCAGCAGCATAGTGATGGGTTGTCCTAACATGGCAGCTTCCGCTTCTATGCCGCCAACGCCCCATCCCAAAACGCCTAAGCCGTTGATCATGGTCGTATGCGAATCGGTGCCAACGAGCGTATCGGGATAAGCAAAGGTCTCGCCGTTTTGCTCGAGGGTAAAAATGACGCGCGCTAAATATTCTAGATTGACTTGGTGGACAATTCCGGTACCAGGCGGTACCACTCTAAAGTTTTGAAAGGCGGTTTGACCCCAGCGTAAAAATGCGTACCGTTCTTCATTGCGGCCAAATTCTTTTTCCACATTTTTTTCAAAAGCTTGGTGATTCCCGTAAAAATCAACCATCACAGAATGATCAATGACTAATTCTACCGGAGAAAGCGGATTAATTTTTGCGACTGTCCCACCCAGTTTTTGCATGGCGTGTCGCATGGCAGCGAGATCAACTACGGCAGGTACGCCCGTAAAATCTTGTAAAATCACTCGCGCTGGCGTAAAAGCGATTTCGTTATCCGAAGGCACCTTAGGATTCCACTCGAGCAGCCCTTCAATATCCGCTTTGGTAACCGAAACACCATCTTCCGTGCGAAGTAAGTTTTCCAAGAGGATCTTTAAGGAATAGGGAAGTCTTTCCACCCTATATTTTTGATCCAATTTATTTAAATCATAAAAGTGATAGGTTTTCTGAGATACCGTCAAGGTTGACCTAGTTTGAAAGCTATTAGAAGACATACGTTACCCCGTTCCATATTCAACCAGCAATGCGAAACCACCATTTATTAAGAAGTTTAGTCTATCCATTAACGTGCCATAAAATAGGGGGAATTACAACAATCTGTCGGCAGCGCTAAATTATTTTTTTAGCCTTTGGGAATTTTTGAAGTTTTTGGTGCTCAAACTGTTAAGTCTCCGATTTTTGTTATATACAGAGCGTTATTTAAGTGTAGGTACGAGAATAATAGGTAAAGAGAGTGAAAATAGGATAAGCATTATGAGCACACCAATTCCTGATGAAGATAAAAAAATAGGCGATATAGTTAAGGCTGTTCAGAACCTGCGTTCAGAATTAGATAAGGTTGATGAAGGAAAAACAAAGGAAGAAGAGGAGCGCCATACAAGCAATAAAAATAGATTGGAAAGGATGAAAGAAGAACTGGACGAAAAGAAAAAGAAACTATCGGGCTATAACACAAATTCCCCTAAAAATCGTGAGCAAAAAGCAGATAAGTTTACTTTGCCGACTACAATTCATAAACTAGAAAAACAAATTGAAGAATTGGAAAAGGAAAACAATAAGTTGGGGACACGAGTAGTAGCGAGAAAGAATCTTAAAAAAACATTATCCGATTTAGAAGAGTTGTTGAAACGCAAGAATACTAATGAATTCAAAAGAGAATTTCCTAAATTTATTGGATCAATAAAACGATTTATGATCGAACAAGGTAGAGAAGGGAATGTGCAAGCCTTATGGAATGCAGTGCTTGCAAATATGAATGCTTTTTTAAGCCCTGATTCAAAGGGGAATCTTGAAAAGAAAATAGCGACTGCTTCAAGGCAAAACAAGGACATCGAAAAGGTTAAAATAGTTAAACGACCTGACGCTAGGAATTTAAATCCTTCTACTATATCAGCAGAATTACAAATGTTAAATAATTTGGGCAGGGTTAAAGAATTTAAGAACCAGAAGCCAGTTGCAAAAGTAGACCGTCCTATAAATGATGTTAAGAAGTTAGATCGTTCACAATTTAAACAGTTTGAATTAGCTGTACAGAACGCTGAAGATATACGTAAAAATAACGGTAAAGTTAATAAAAAAAATATCCAAAATGATACTGAGGTTTGGAGATTATTTATTGAAAAAGGTGTTGCAGAAAATATTGCTAGAGCGGAGAATTATCAGGGAATTGCGCTGGATGTGACAAATACACCAAAAGAACAGTTTAAAAGTTTTAAGACAAATCTTGAAACGATTATAAGTAGAGAAAAAAGCAAGGGTAGTGCATCTTCTTTTAAAGACTTATCTGTTAAAATGGATGAAAGCAACACAAGTGCAAGTGTTCAGCGCGATAATAAAGATTTATTAACGTTAAAGCATGACCCGGAAAAGCTTAGAATCACCCTTGCCGATCCTGAAATGAAGGATGATGGTTTGTATTTAATGGTGGTTGCTGCAAAGGCAGCTCGCGCAAATTCTAGTGATCAAACTTTCCATATTAAAAACTGCGAAAACAAGCCTGATATTGCCTTAAAATTATATTTAATTGGTTTAAGTTTGGGGATGAAGCCGGAATTTAGAGATAAACCCGGGCAAGAAGGACAAACGTTAAAGAGCATACAAACCGATCAGGAAATTACTTTACGAATAGATGGGTCTGAAAAGAAATTAAAAGATGTTTATAGTGAGGCAAATAAAAACACATCAAATCCCGCCGAAATAAATAACCTCATCAAAAACCTAGAAATTCAAGATCCGCCTAGTCGTCGATATCATGTTTAATGATAGAGTGGACAGGGCCGGCACAGAGACCGGCCCCTACGGAATTATGGCAATCATTGTCGTTATTTACATTCACCTAATGCAAATGATCACTGAGGTGTGAGGAAGCCCAGAAAAAATTATCTAAATTTTGAAGGCATTCTGTAGGGGCCGGTCTCTGTGCCGGCCCTGTTTTTTCCTGTGCCGGCCCTGTTTTTTCCTGTGCCGGCCCTGTTTTTCCCGTCGCAGTCTATTCGTGTTAATGAGCTCGGGCTAGAACCCACCCTAAGGTTAGGGTATAATGATAC